>JAFZDR010000040.1 GCA_017561105.1 Alistipes sp.
GATACAGGCGTAAATCTCCTCAAACCTGGTCGCACAGCATTCGAGAATTTGCAGTTTATGACCTTCCTTGTCAATGCCATATCTGCCGTATATCGCCACAACGGATTGTTGAAGGCGTCGGTGATGAGCGCATCGAACGAACACCGCTTGGGTGCGGGTGAGGCCCCTCCGACAATTATCTCGACATTCCTCGGAACTCAGATTTCGGAGGTGCTCGACAAGATGGAGCAGTCGTTCAATAACGAGGATATCCGCTTCGATTCGAAGAATGTATTCCGCATGGGTGGTTTGGCTCAGATTCCGTCGCTCCTGCTCGATAATACCGACCGCAACCGAACTTCGCCGTTTGCCTTTACAGGTAATCGTTTCGAGTTCCGTGCCGTGGGCTCGTCGGATAATTGTGCCGATGCTATGATTGTGCTCAATACGGCTGTTGCCGAGACACTTATCGACTTCCGCAAGAGGGTAGATGCGCGCATCTCAAAGGGCGAGAAGAAAGATAAGGCGATATATGAGGTTCTTCGCGAGTTGATCGTGGAGAGCAAGGCGATACGCTTCGACGGTAATGGCTACTCGGAGGAGTGGCGCAAGGAGGCGCAGAGCCGCGGCTTGGATTGCGAAACATCGGCACCGCTTGTTCTCGACCGCTACCTCGATAAAGAGAGTATCGACCTCTTTGGCAAGTTGGGTGTATATACCGCCAAGGAGTTGGAGGCTCGTACCGAGATCAAGTGGGAGCAGTATGTGAAGAAGATTCAGATTGAGGCCCGTGTGCTCGGTGAGTTGGCGATGAATCACATCGTACCTATCGCATCGCGCTACGAGGATATCCTCCTCGACAAGGTATGGAAAATGCGTCAGATCGGTATGCAGTCGAAAAGCGATGAGGAGCTTATCCGCCTTATTCAGCGCCGCACAGCCCTTATTCAGACTTTAGTGCACGATATGATTGAGGCTCGCAAGAAGGCGAATGTTATCGAGAATACTCGCGAGAAGGCTATCTCGTATCACGATACTGTTGCTGTCTATTTCGATAAGATCCGTACCGAGATCGATAAACTCGAGGAGGTTGTGGATGATCAGATTTGGACACTTCCAAAGTATCGCGAAATCCTATTCGTGAAATAGTCACAAATAGGATCAGTATTGACATTTTCCCTAAATTCCACTGTTGGAAGGATGGGGCTTGTCGCAAAAAAATACACCTTATAAACTTTACTTTGTAATTTACCTCGCCCGATAAGTAGGGCGGGGTATTTTTTAACATAATAAAATTATTTTCATCTTCGTTTTATAGCCGAAAAATGGTATAATGAAGATGAAAATGGGTATATCTAAAATTCTGGAGAGCGCGATGGCGCAGGCGGTGTTTAATAGTGCACAGATTGGCGTAAAGTGCTCTCTTAAAGATTGTTTGATGTTACAGATTTTGGCGGCAGAGGGGAGTGCGGCTTATCGTATTCTCGCATCGATGCTGGAGGATTGGCAACTTTTCCAACTGCGACTTCGCCTGGAGCGCGTAGCCTATCGTATGGGTAAAGATGAGGCTGCACCCGATATATTTTTCAGGGAGTATGCCTCCTATTTGGCCAAGCGATTTCCGGATGTAGGGCGAATATCAACAACCTATGCCGTGTTGGATATTTTGGAGGATACGACTACTATTTCGTCGCGTATATTCGCCCTCTACAACATCACGGCCGAGCGATTTGCCAAAGATGTTGCGGAGCGCGAGTCGAAAAGCGAGAATGAGGAGCCGATAACTGAAAGTGAGGCACCGAAGGCCGATATCGTGCCGTCGGAGAGGAGCGAGAACTCTATCTTGGAGCGCTTTGGTGTCGATCTCACCGAGCTTGCGCGACAAGGCAAGATAGATGCAGTCATCGGTCGTGAGCGCGAAACGGAGCGCGTTGTGCAGATTCTTGCGCGCCGCAAGAAGAATAATCCGGTGCTCGTAGGCGATGCGGGTGTCGGCAAAAGCGCAATCGTCGAGGGGTTGGCACTGCGAATTGTTGCGGGACGGGTGCCCCATACCATTGCCGATAAGCGAATTTTCTCGCTCGATGTGGCGTCGTTGGTGGCGGGAACAAAGTTCCGTGGCGAGTTTGAGGAGCGACTTGGTCAGGTGGTGGATGAACTACGCGAGAGGGGAGATACGATCCTCTTTGTCGATGAGATCCACACGATTGTCGGTGCCGGTGCTACGCAAGGTGCGCTCGATACGGCAAATATCCTAAAGCCCGCATTGGCGCGTGGCGAGATGCAGGTTATAGGTGCAACCACCATTGATGAGTATCGCGAAAATATAGAGCGCGATGCAGCTCTCGAGCGTCGTTTTCAGCGTGTTTTGGTGGAGGCTGCAAGCGAGAGCGAGACATTGGATATTCTGCGCAATATAGCACCGCTCTATGAGCAGCACCACTCGGTGCGTTACTCGGAAGAGGCGTTGCAGGCGTGTGTCGAGCTTGCCGGACGATATATCTCGGACCGCCACTTTCCCGATAAGGCTATAGATTTGCTGGATGAGGTGGGTGCTACGGCTCATATCAGCCGTGAGGGTGCTTTTGTGGAGATTGGCAAGGCCGATGTGGCACGCTGTCTGACCCTATCGACAGGTATTCCGACCGAGCAAATGACCGCGACTGCAACTTCTCGCCTGCAAGGTCTGGAGGGGTATCTCGAGTCGCGAATTGTGGGGCAGGATGAGGCTTTAAACAGAATATCGCGCCATATTTGTCGTGCCCATTCGGGGTTGCACGACGAGCGCAGACCGCTTGGCGTATTTCTTGTTGCAGGTCCTACGGGCGTAGGTAAAACGCTTATGGCGAAGGAGTTGGCTAAGTATCTTTTCGGCTCGCAGGATGCGATTGTTCGATTCGATATGTCGGAGTTTGGGGAGTCGCACAATGTGGCTCGCCTGATAGGTGCACCTCCGGGATATGTCGGCTATGGCGAGGGTGGACAGCTTACCGAGGCGGTGCGTCGCAAACCCTATTCGGTGGTGTTGCTTGATGAGATTGAGAAGGCGCATCCTTCGGTATTCAACGCCTTGTTGCAACTCTTCGACGAGGGTCGATTGACCGATGGCTCGGGTCGTGTGGTGAACTTCCGCAATACTATAGTTATTATGACCTCCAATATCGGCTCGCGAGAGGTGGCGGAGCGGGGTAGTGCGATAGGTTTTGCAACTCCGTCGCACAAACTGCACTCTACGGCCGATGCGGAGTATCGCCGAGCTGCCGAGCGGACATTTGCGCCCGAGTTTCTCAATCGTATAGATGAATTGCTTATGTTTAGTCCGCTTACCGAGCGTGATGCCGAGCTGATTGTTCGTCTGGAGGTTGAGGCGCTGCGCAAGCGGGTTGCGAAGTTGGGCTACACTCTGCGTGTTACTCCTGCGGCATTGCGCGAGCTTGCACAGAGGGGCTTTTCGCAGCGATATGGTGCGCGAGCAATACGACGCACGGTGGTTGAACAGATTGAGGAACGCATTGCAACACTGCTTGTCGGTGGGGAGTTGAGTGCGGGCGCGGAGATCTCTGTCGGTGCCATAAAAGGCGAATTTCGCATATCGACAAAGGGTGTAGCGTAGCTGATTTAATAATTTTTGCTACCTTTGCAGAAATTATGGTATTTGCACAAAAATATCTATCGAAAGTTTCGGCATTGGCGCGATTGGCTCTGCCGGTGATGTTGGCTCAACTTGGCTACATCGCCGTGCAGGTGGCCGATACTGCAATGGTGGGCGGATATGGTGGCGAGGATGCCACTCCGCTCGCAGCAGTCTCCTTCGGAACGCTTATTTCGTGGATATTTTTCTTCTTCTGCATAGGCTTGACAATCGGACTTACGCCAGTTATCGGTGAGTTGTTTGTTCAGAATGAGAAGCAGAAGATGTCGAACTATCTGCAATCTTCGCTCCTGCTGTATCCGCTTATCGGAGTGCTTTGTATGGGGCTGCAGATCGTGAGCGAGCCGCTGCTCTATCATCTTGATCAACCTACCGAGGTTGTCGATATGGCTTTGCCATACTATCGTCTTATGGCGTACGGATTGCCGTTTGTGATGCTCTATGGCGCCATTAAACAGTTCTTGGAGGGTGTGGGTAATACCAAATCGGCAATGATAGTAGCCGTTGTGACAAATGTTGTAAATATCGTACTGAACTACCTCTTTATCTTCGGCAAGTGCGGTTTCGAGCCTATGGGTGCTTATGGTGCAGGTTTGGCTACGCTTGTGTCGCGTATTCTTAACCCGATTTTGCTCGGTGCCTACTTTGTCGGCGCAAAACGATACAGAGAATACATTGTTCTCTTCACTCGCAAAGTCGAGTATCTTCGCAACTCTGTAAAACTGATAAAATTGGGACTTCCGATATCGGGACAGATGGTTTTGGAGGCGGTGGCATTCATCTTTACGGGTGTGATGATGGGCTGGTTCGGCACCGAGGCGATAAGCGCAAATCAGATAGGCAATACCTACGGAAACTGCACCTTTATGCTGGTGCTGTCGCTCGGCTCGGCAACCACAATATGCGTGTCGCACGCCTTTGGTCGTAGGAGTATCGATGAGATTGCCGATGTGGTGCGCTCAGCTCTTACAATAGCTACGGTTTGGGGACTTAGTGTGCTCGTTATATTTGTTGCACTACGCAACTATATGTCTTTGTTGTTTACTCAAAATGAGGAGGTTGCACTGCTTGCCTCGCAGATAGTTGTGCTCTATGCCGCATTCCAGGTGTCGGATGCGTTGCAGTGTATTCTGGTAGGAATTTTGCGCGGTCTACAGCAGGTGCGAAGCATTGCTGTTGTGGCGTTTATAGCCTACATCGTCATAAATATCCCGGTCGGCTATTTTGTGGCCTTCAAACTCGAAATGGGCGCAGCTGGACTTATTGTGGGCTACATCGTAGGCCTTACCACCGCCGCCATTCTCTATGGTATGCAGGTGCGACGATATATGCGTTATCTGCGCAAAATATCGTAATCTTCGCTTTTTTCTCTTGTAAACGATACTTTGTATCGAAAAAATTCTTAACTTTGTAGAGGAACTATAACTCTAATTTTACATTTATAACTATGGAGGTTTGGCACATTTGGGTGATTGTGGCCCTTATTTTTGTTATTGTCGAGATCTTCACTTCGGGTTTTGCGGTGATGTGTATCTCGTTTGGTTGCCTTTTCGGAGCTGCAGCATCGGCTCTCGATTGGGATGTTAAGTGGCAGCTGTTGGCGTTTGCGATTGGTACGGTCTTGGCCTTTATGACCGTGCGTCCGCTTGTCTATAAATTCTTCTACAAAAAGTCGCATGAGGTGAAGACTAATGCCGATGCACTGGTGGGTCGTCGAGCTGTCGCTACCGAGCGTATCGAGGGTGAGTTGCACCCCGGTCGTGTGAAGGTTGACGGCGATGATTGGAAGGCTGTGTCGCTCGGTGCAGAACCTATCGAAGTGGGTGATGCTGTGGAGATTACAGCAATAAATAGTGTGATTTTAACCGTTAAAAAGATATAATTATGGGAGCTTTAGTTATTGTTGGTATTATCGCTTTGATTGCGGTAATATATGTGTTGATGGGATTTACCATTGTGCAGCAGTCGGAAACCCGTGTTGTGGAGCGACTCGGAAAGTATGATCGTACACTGCAGTCGGGTATTAACTTTATCTTGCCTATTATCGATCGCGCTCGTCCGATCTATTCGCGTTACGAGCGAGCTTCGATTGATGGTACAATCGTCGTTACCCGCCTTTCGGATAAGATTGACCTCCGAGAGCAGGTTTACGACTTCCCTAAGCAGAGCGTTATCACGAAGGATAATGTTACCACAACCATCAACGCCTTGCTCTACTTCCAGATTGTGGAGCCTATTAAGGCTGTCTACGAGATTGATAATCTTCCAAATGCAATCGAGAAACTCACTCAGACAACCCTTCGTAATGTGATCGGAGAGTTGGAGTTGGATGAGACTTTGACATCGCGCGATACTATCAACTCTAAGTTGCGTGCCGTGCTCGACGATGCTACTAACAAGTGGGGTGTAAAGGTTAATCGCGTTGAGTTGCAGGATATTACACCTCCGGAGTCGGTGCGCCGTTCGATGGAGCAGCAGATGCAGGCCGAGCGTGAGCGTCGTGCCAAGGTGTTGGAGGCTCGCGGTCAGAAGGAGTCTATGATTTTGCAGTCGGAGGGTGAGAAGGAGTCGCAGATTAACCAGGCCGAGGCTGAGCGTCAGACTCAGATTTTGAAGGCTCAGGGTGAGGCTGATGCCCGTATTTTGCAGGCTGCAGCCGAGGCTGAGGCTATCCGCAAGGTGGCTGAAGCTATCGCATCGACAAAGACCGATCCTGCAACTTATATGTTGGTTAGTCGCTATATAGACACCTTGAAGGAGATGGCTGCGGGTCAGGACTCGAAGTTGGTATATCTGCCTTACGAGTCGAGCAATTTGATGAGCGCACTCGGTGCTTTGACCGACCTTACAAAGAGGGGCTAAAACTCTGTTTTAGTCGATAAATAAAGATTGAGAGCGGGGTATTTCCTTGCTCTCAATCTCTTTTTTGAAAGTTTTCCGTGTTACGCTTTCCATTTTCCGTTTTTTTTGCTATATTTGCTCGGTTATTTATATATTGCTTAAAAATATCTACGAAATATATATGGAAAAGTTGATTGAAACTATTGTTGAGGGTATTCAGGACAAGAAAGGTAAGGATATTGTATCTCTCGATTTGACAGGCTTTGATGGTGCGATTTGCTCGCATTTTGTAGTGTGTAATGCCGACTCTACTACCCAGGTAGCTGCTATTGCCGACGGTATCGAGGAGAAGGTTTACGAGACATTGCGCGAGAATCCTTGGCGTGTAGAGGGTAAGCAGACCGGTTTGTGGGTTGCTCTCGACTATGTGGATGTGATTGTACATATCTTCCAGAGCGATTTGCGCGACTACTATCGTTTGGAGGAGTTGTGGGCTGACGCTCCGATGATTCACTACGAAAGCGAGGAATAGAGCGTCGGGTGCGCGTTTTTTGACACAATTTTTGCCAACTCTACTCGTTTGTAGAGCTGGGAAATATGTGTAATGTTATTTGATGAAATATGGCGAAAAGTAGAAGAAATGTAAATATGCCACGCCCAAATATCATGTGGCTATGGAGTGCGATAACACTCGTTATAGTTGGATATTGGATATTCAACAACGAGGAGGTTGAGCCTGTTAAGAGTGATTGGGCGGCTGTGGAGCAGATGGTCTCGAATGGCGATGTCGAGCGCATTATGGTTGTAAATCGCGAGGAGGCTCGCGTAATGCTCAAGGAGGGCAAGGCTGATAGCCTTCGCGAAAGCGATTTGCGTTATAAGCATATCCCAAAGACGGGTTATCAGTTCTTCTTTAATATCGGCTCGGTAGATTCGTTCAAGGCCGATTTAGAGGAGGTTGAGGCTCAGTCCGGTAATAAGGTTGTCCTCGCATTCGAAAATGAAAAACCTTGGTACGATTCGTGGCTTATGGGCTTGTTACCGTGGGTTGTGATGTTCGGCATCTGGTTCTTTATTATGCGCGGTATGTCCCGAGGTGGAGGTGCCGGCGGTGGCATTATGAATGTAGGCAAGGCTCGAGCTCAGGAGTTCGATCAGAGCGACCCTAACAAGCGCGTAACATTCAAGGATGTTGCAGGTTTGGAGGAGGCGAAGGTCGAGATTATGGAGATTGTGGACTTCTTGAAGAATGCCTCTAAATATCGCGAGCTTGGTGCGAAGATTCCGAAGGGTGCCTTGTTGGTAGGTCCTCCGGGAACAGGTAAAACCTTGTTGGCAAAGGCTGTGGCAGGCGAGGCAAATGTGCCGTTCCTCTCGATTTCGGGTTCGGACTTTGTGGAGATGTTTGTGGGTGTCGGAGCTTCTCGAGTGCGAGATTTGTTCGATCAGGCAAAGCAGAAGGCTCCGTGCATCGTCTTTATCGACGAGATCGATGCTATCGGTCGTGCGCGTGGCAAGAATGCCGGTTTCTCGGGTAACGACGAGCGCGAGAATACTCTCAATCAGCTGCTTACAGAGATGGATGGTTTCCAGACCAACTCGGGCGTGATTATCCTTGCGGCGACAAACCGTGCCGACATCTTGGATAAGGCGTTGATGCGTGCAGGTCGTTTCGATCGTCAGATTGAGGTGGGCTTGCCTGAGTTGAGCGAGCGCAGAGAGATCTTCGATGTGCACCTCCGCAAGTTGAAGTTGGATAAGGACCTTGATCGCGACTTCCTGGCAAAGCAGACTCCGGGATTCTCGGGTGCCGATATTGCAAATGTTTGTAACGAGGCAGCACTGATAGCTGCCCGCCACAATAAGGACTTCGTTGGCAAGGAGGATTTCCTTGCTGCAGTAGATAGAATTATCGGCGGTCTGGAGCGTAAGAATAAGGCTATCACTCCGCAAGAGAAGAAGACTATCGCCTACCACGAGGCGGGACACGCTACGGTATCGTGGTTGCTCGAGCATGCAAATCCGCTCGTAAAGGTTACGATTATTCCGCGCGGAAAGGCGTTGGGTGCAGCTTGGTATCTGCCCGAGGAGCGCCATATCACCACTCGCGAGCAGATGATGCATGAGTTGGCATCGCTTTTGGCGGGTCGTGTGTCGGAGGAGAAGTTCTTTGGTCACCTCTCGACCGGTGCGTTGAACGACTTGGAGCGCGTAACCAAGCAGTGCTATGCAATGGTTGCATACTACGGCATGAGCGAGGAGGTTGGCTCGATGAGCTATTACGATTCGACAGGTCAGAGCGATATGGCATTCACAAAGCCATATTCGGAGCGTACAGCACAGCAGATTGACGACGAGGTGCGTGCCTTGATTGCGAAAGCCCGTGCTATGGCCGAGCAGATTATCGACGAGCACCGCGACGGCCTTATCGAGTTGGCGGAGTTGCTCCTCGAGAGGGAGGTTGTCTTTACCGAGGATGTGGAGCGCATCTTTGGAAAGCGCGGCAACAAAGTTGAAGAGGAGAGACCCGTGGCTGAGGCCTAATGTTTCGGAACTAAATTAACCTAAAATAATGGAGAACAAGAAATTGAAAGAGTTGGCGGTGCGAACTGCAAGCGGAGTGGTAATGTTGTTGCTCTTTATCGGTGCGCTCGTCTGGTCTAAGTGGAGTGCAGGAGCACTCTTTGCAGTGATACTCATTGGAGGATTGCTGGAGTTTTATCGTTTGTGCCGCAAGAAGGGCGTGCAGCCGATGAGCAGTGTCGGCGTTGCAACATCGCTCGCGATTTTCGCCTTGGCATTTGCCGTATTTTTGCAGTGGGGTAGCCCTGCAACCGAGACTACCGCTCGTGTTGTGTTGGGAGCACTCCTCTATACAATGTTGATTGTTCCGACAACATTTGTTTGCGAGTTGTGGCGTAAGAGTGCCACTCCGATTGCAAATATCGCAACCACATTTATGGGTATCATCTATGTGGCGTTGCCTATGGCAATGTTGCTCTATATCCCGCAGATGCTTGTCGGCAAGTGGTCGGCGTGGGCTATGTTGGCCTTTGTGTCGATTATCTGGATCAACGATATCTGCGCATACTTAGTAGGTGTGTCGATTGGCAAACATCGCCTTTGTGAGCGAATTTCGCCTAAAAAGTCGTGGGAGGGATTCTTCGGAGGCTTGATCGGAGCCGTCGGCTTTGCAGTGTTGTTTGGCCACCTCTTTGGCGGTAATCTCGTAGTTTGGGGAGGCCTCGGACTTGTGGCTGCTCTTGCAGGTGTGGCAGGTGATTTGATTGAGTCGCTGATTAAGCGCGAGGTCGATGTGAAGGACTCGGGCTCGATGATGCCGGGACACGGCGGATTTCTCGATCGCTTCGATGCCTTGTTCCTTGCAACGCCGTTTGCATTGTTCTATCTTATTGTGATGTCACTATCGTAAAACTATAAAATTTGCCCTAAAATGAAGATTAGTAGAGAAGGATTCAAGATTATTGCAGTGTCGGGAGTTGTGCTTTTGGCAGTGTGGTTTTTGATATTCTATATGCTTAAAGCGAATGATTTGCCTTGGCTTATTGCCTTGCTTTCGGCCTTGTTGTTGATATTCTGGTTCTTTATCATCTCGTTCTTCCGCGATCCGCGTCGTGTTCGTATCCACGATGGCGACTTGGTATTCTCACCTTGCGACGGTCGTGTGGTTGTTACCGAGATTGTGAAGGAGGATGAATACTTCGAGGGAAAGGAGTGCATGCAGATCTCGATATTTATGTCGGTAACCAATGTGCACATCAACTGGTTCCCTGTGGGAGGTATTGTAAAGTATTTCAAGTATCACCCGGGCAAGTTCCTTGTGGCTTGGCATCCGAAGTCGTCAACCGACAACGAGCGCACCACCACAGTTGTAGAGACAAAGGAGGGTGTTGAGGTGTTGTTCCGCCAGATTGCGGGTGCGGTGGCACGACGAATTGTATCTTATGTAAAGGTCGATGAGCCTGCAGAGCAGAATACACCTTTCGGCTTCATTAAGTTTGGCTCGCGTATCGATATTCTCCTTCCGAAGGATGCAAAATTGCTCGTCGAGATTGGAGATAAGGTTGTAGGTACTCAGACCCCTATCGCCCGCATTGGTGGCGTTCAGGAGGTGTCGCTCGAGACTCCTGAGGAGGAGGCTCTCGAGGTGTCGGCAGAGCAGTAAAAAGAGAGTAAAAAGAAATTTTGTAACCGATGTCGAATAACCAGTATAATAATATTACTTTGCAGACCTTCCTGCGATGGGTTATGGGATTATCCCTTGCCGTTGCTGTGGGTTTTGTGTTGTGGTACTTCCGCGAAGTAGTTGTCTACATCCTTGTTTCGGCGGTGTTGGCAATCGTGGGACGACCACTTGTCGGCTTGTTGTGCAAGATCCGAATTAAGAGATTTACTGTGCCTCGTTGGCTCTCGGCTGCCATAACGCTGATATTGTTGTGGCTGATTATCGGCGGTCTTTTATCGCTTGTTGTACCACTTATTGCGGGTAAGATATACGAGCTCTCGTCGTTGGATCTCCGTTCGGCATTGGAGGGCGTAGAGGAGCCTTTGGCAAAGTTGCAGAACTATATTTCGACAATCTTTGTATTGCCTGAAACCCACTTCTCAATCTCGGAGGTGATAGTTTCAACTTTGCGCCAATTCCTCAATTACAACACTGTAAACTCGGTAGTGTCGTCGATTATAAATACCGGAATGTCGGCCGTGATAGTTATCTTCTCGGTGTCGTTCATTACATTCTTCTTCCTGAAGGAGGATGGTCTGTTCTCGAATATGGTGTCGGCGATATTCCCGGATAAATACGGCGAGAATGTGCATCGCGCTATCGACAAGGTATCGGTACTCTTGTCGCGCTACTTTACGGGCTTGCTCACCGAGAGCCTTATAATCTCTACTATTATTGCTGTTGTATTGTTGCTGTTTGGTATGCAACTTGAGAATGCATGCTTTATAGCGGTGATTATGGGTATGCTCAATGTTATTCCGTATGCAGGACCTGCGGTAGGTGTCTTGGTCTCGATGTTTATAGGTATTGTGTCGCCAATCGATGGTTGCACCATATCCTATACATTGGCGGTTATTATGGGCACTATCTGCGTTGTGAAGGGCGTAGATGATTTTGTGCTCCAG
Organism: Alistipes sp.; assembly: GCA_017561105.1. GTDB lineage: Bacteria > Bacteroidota > Bacteroidia > Bacteroidales > Rikenellaceae > Alistipes. The sequence continues at coordinate 11,624 of JAFZDR010000040.1, forward strand.
CCAACCATCTACTCGTCGAAGGTGTCGGCACATCCGTTGGAAATATTTATCGTTATCCTTATGGCCGGCTCGGTAGGCGGCATTGTTGGATTGCTTGTAGCTGTGCCGTCATATACAGTTTTGCGCGTATTTGCCAAGGAGTTTTTCTCGGAGGTGTCGTTGGTGCGTAAGTTAACCAAGGAGATTTAGTGATGTTAGTTGTCGAGGGTGAGGTTATCGGAGGTAATCGGTTGGGTCGCAAATTGGGCTTCCCGACTGCAAATATCGCGTTGAGGGATGATCTCAATGTTGAGAATGGCGTCTATGTCTCGAAGGTCTTTGTCGAGGGCGTAGAGTATGGCGCAATGACCAATGTCGGTATTCGTCCTTCGGTTGATGGCTCGAAACGACTCCTCGAAACACATCTTTTCGGCTTTGAAGGTCTGCTCTATGGCCTGATATTGCGAGTTGAGTTGCTCGAAAAAATTCGCGACGAGAAGCGTTTTTCGTCGGTGGAGGAGCTCAAAGAGCAGATAGCGAAGGATAGAGAAATAGTAAAATCAAGATTAAAATGAAGAATATCTTAATTGTCGCGCCTACATCGCGCGAGAACAAGAATATACGCCTTGCCATCGAGCGCAAGGGCGAGCAGTTGAAGAATCGTTATACCGTGGCATATAGCGGTATCGGTAAGGCTGCAGCTGCGGCTACCATTATGCGCGAGTTGTTGCAGGCCGAGAAGCTATACGACCTCGTGGCGGTGATTGGTTATGCGGCCGGTTCGCTCGGCTTCAAGCAGGGCGAGGTTGTAGTGCCAAGTAGAGTACAGTATCACGATGCCGATATTCCGGAGGGCTTTATTCCCGAGATTACCGACCCGCGCAATCTGCTCGGTAACGAGGATATCACCGTCTTTACCGGCGACTCGTTCGTAAATGCTCGCTCTGTAGCGGAGATTAAGGCTCGTTTTGGCGTAGAAAAGGCAATTTTCGATATGGAGATAGGTGCTATTGCCATCGCCTGCGAAATGGCGGGCAATGTGCCTGTTTTGGCGGTAAAGGTTATCTCTGATGTGCCCGAGGATGGTCATACCGAGTTATCGTATGAGGAGTTCGCAAATACTTGGGTTGATTTTTCGCCGATCCTTGACAAAGTAGAGAATTTCTAATCGCTCCGTGCCGTGAAGCGCATAGGAGTCATATCGGATACGCACGGCACCTTCGACGAGGTGCTGCGTGATTTTTTACGCGATGTGGATGAGATTTGGCACGCCGGCGATATCGGCTCGATAGAGTTGGCGGATGAGATTGCCAAGTTCAAGCCACTGCGTGCCGTATATGGCAATATCGATGGTGGCGATACTCGATATGCCTATCAGCCGTTTGCCTTCTTTCGTGTCGAAGATGTTGATGTGTTGATGACCCATATCGGCGGTTATCCGCGTCACTATTCGCCACAGGCATTGGCAAAGATACAGTCTGCACACCCTAAAATCTTCGTGGCGGGCCATTCGCATATTCTGCGTGTGGAGTACGATAAAATCTACGATTTGTTACATATAAACCCCGGTGCAGCGGGTTGTTATGGTTTCCATAAGGTGCGTACGGCCTTGCGTTTTACCATCGACGGCGAAACTATCAAGGATATGGAGCTGGGTGAGTGGCCGAGAGCCGGACATAAAGTCCAATTCTAAAATAGCAGGAAGTAAAAAAAGAGCCTCAACCGAGGCTCTTTTTTTACTTCAAAAGGTTGTCCAATCTGTTGTAGATGCTTGTGCGGAGGTCGCGCAACTTGTTGATGGTTGGGCGGTTGCTACGCTTAACATATCTGCAGGTTCCGACAAATCTCCAGAATAGACGCATATAGTTCCAAGCCAAGACAAACATGAATGGGAATGCTACAACATAACCGAGAGCCCACCAGAAACCTGCGAATACCCACAAGAGGATCATTGGCAGAATAAGACAGATAGGAACCGATACGAATACGCTCACGCCCACATGGAACGAAGAGTGGAACATCTGATCCTTGATCCATGCCTTAAGGAAGATCTTCGGGATGAGGAATAGCAAGCCTGTAGGGATGATTGAGATGATAAACAATGGCAACAGCAAGAGCAACCACAAACCTCGCAGAATAGCCATAGGCAACTTGTGATTACGGATGAAGAGCCAGTCGCGAATCTTCAAATCCTTCAAACCCTTCTTGAGGAGAGCGGTATCCTCATAGATCTTATTCATCTCCTCCGGGTGCTCCTTGTGAGCGGCATCCAATGCCGAAACGAGCTTCTGGTCAGAGAGAAGTCGCGATGGGAGATAGTTGAACTTGTAGCCGTGCTCGATTGCATACTTGCGACCGTAACCTGTCTCGCGGAGGAAGTCGATCTGGTCGTAGTGCTCCAGGTCTTCGATATTCAACATCAACTCCTTAATCTTCTCGCGAACGATGTCGTTAATCTCCAACATTGTGGCGCGAGGCTCCTCCTTATACTTCTCGTAGTATGGCTTAAGCGAGATTGGCTCGCCGAAGCGGATAAGCATGTCGGTACGGGCGTGGAAGTAGTTAGAGTAGTGGTTTGCCGAAGGCAAAATCATTACATCGTGCTCGAAATTGAGCTTCTCTGCCGCCTCGAATGCGATTTTGAGATAACCAATCTTGAACGATCCGAGCCAACGCTTGTCCTGATGTCCGGCCTCCGGATACATCATCAAGGTCTCGCCGTCGCAGAGTGCATTGCTCGACGCATCCATCATATCCTTATTCTTCGACACTGCCGAATAGCCCTCGTGGCTCATACGATATGCTGGGAGCATACCGATTTTGCGCAAGAATGCTCCGGCAACCGGATTCTTAAACACATTCGCGCGAGCGATGAAGTTCATACGGCGATCGGTGAGGTTGAGCACCACGCTCAACGGGTCGTTAAGACAATTCTGGTGATTGGAAACCACAATACAAGGAGTACCGTTTACAGGTACATTCTCGATACCTACCATGTGCTCCTTGCGGAAATATAGCCCAGAGTTCACAAATTGCAAGTAGTAGCGAAAAGCCTTCAAAAGAAGGTTGTGATCTCTTGGTTTTAACTCTCTTCTCATATATATAAATTTAGGTTTTCAGTCGCAAATATAACCAAATAATTCAACTCGGCAATAAAAGTGCCATATTTTGGGTATAAATACCTAATGGCTTTTACACCGCTATTTGTACTCGGAAATGGTCGAGCGCAACGCCTCTACAATCGACTTTTTGACATACGAACGGCGTGTAACGAGGGCGATTTTGCGCGACGATGCACCCTTGAAGAGGGTCTTAACTTGTCGCTTGCGCTCCTCCTGAATAAAGTCGAGTGACATCTTCGGAATAATGGTCATAAACGAGGTGTTATCGACAATTCGCATCAAGGTGTCGAGCGATCCCGATTCAAAGGTGTAGCGTGCCGGAACGGTGTTACGAGCCTGGCAAAGTTCGATAACCTGGTCGCGCATACAGTTACCCGACGACAGCAATACGAGGTCCGAAATCTTTATGTCCTCAAAACGGATGTTTGACTTGTTATACAGCGAGTTACGAGGTGATACATAGGCGTAGAACTTATCGTCGAAAAGTTCGTATTCGTTAAATCCGTCGCCGCAGGTTCCACCCGCCACCAAGGCTACATCTATAAGGTCGCGATTGAGCGCTTCGATGATATCGGCAGTCTTCATTTCGCGCACCTCGATATCGACCTTCGGATATCGCTGTACGAACTCGGGTATAAACTTGTGCAGAAGGTATGGCGCAATGGTCGGGATTACGCCCAGACGAATCTTTCCGGAAACCTCACCTTTGAGCTGCTGAACAACCTCTTTGATGGTGTGAAATTCGCGCAAAGTGTTGCGCACCTGCTCCAAAACTACCTCGCCCGCTTCGGTCGGGACAACGGGCTTTTTAGAACGGTCGAGCAGCATTACGCCCAACTCCTCCTCTAAAGCCTTAACTTGCATACTTAGAGAGGGTTGCGTAACAAAACAGTGCTCCGACGCAATCGAAAAACTGCCAAAATTGGCGACTGCCAAAAGGTACTCTAATTGAATGATTGTCATAATAATCCATTTATTGCACATTGCAAAGTTATAAAAATAATTTATGTTTAGCAAACTTTTTGGGACCTATTGTGCATAGATGTTGTGCGATGAAAAACGGGGCTATTCCCGAGGATAAAATAGTAAACTATTTTCTTTCAATTGTCAATTATTTTTCCTATTTTTGCGCGGTAATTTGTTATTAACATGAAGATTAAACTGTTTACTATACCGAATTGTATCACCCTCGCAAATTTGTTGTGTGGTGTGGCATCTATTGTTTCGTCGTTGGTTTACAACGATTTGCAGTTGGCTTTTGCTTTGATTTTGGCATCTGCCGTATGCGATTTCTTCGACGGTTTTGCCGCTCGACTGCTCAAGCAATACTCTGCAGTGGGCGTTCAGCTCGACTCGTTGGCCGATATGGTTTCGTTCGGAGTTGCTCCGGCTGTGGCAATGTCGGTGCTTTGTGGCTCGATGCCGTCAGCCTTTGGATTAAACGATTGCTGGAGCGAGGTGCTGTGCTACATCCCATTCATCATTGCGGCATTCTCGGCCTTGCGCCTTGCTAAGTTCAATATCGACGAGACTCAGAAGGAGGAGTTCGAGGGTCTTCCGACTCCTGCTTCGGCAATTTTGTGCGTATCGTTGGCTGCGCTCTGCGAGAGATACGATTTGATTGTGGATATGGAGTGGCTCGTCTTGATCTCGGTGCTTGTGGCAATGTTGCTTATATCGCCTATCAAGATGTTCTCGTTCAAATTCCATGAGTGGGGGCTCAAAGACAACGACAATAAGTTGCGATATGGCTTCCTTATTACGGCTTGTTTGTTAATTTGTCTACTCAAATTATACGCAATTCCTGCAATTATCGTTCTATATATTGTGGTTTCGGCCGTGCGTTGGATAGCGAAAAAGCGATAGAAAGATAGTGCGAATCAGGGCGAACATATGGCGTATGATATTGGCTGCAATCTTTATGATTGCGGTCAGTGGTGTCGTGTCGGCTCAGGTCGATGCCCGCTCGCTTATGAATGCCCAGCGAAATCAGACTTTGGGCGGGCAGAATGGCACTCAAGGCTACGGCTCTAATCCCTACGATACGACGACACAAACCGGTCCTAATGGAGAGCAACTCGACGAAAACGGCAATCCGATAAATGGCGAGGTGGCTGATACCACAAAGAAGAAAAAGCCGAGAAAGCCTCTCGAGTCCTACTTCTTCAACGACTCTATTCGCTCGTTGCGCAACTTTATGTGGCACATCGACCGCGACTATAACACCGTGCAGGTGGAGCCTATCGACACCACCTTGAATTTATGGCGTTTGGACTATCCTCACTACCACAAGCGGCTTGGAAATAATTCGGTTGGTGGCTTGGGACAGGCTTCGACCGAGGTAAACTACTTCGAGCGCACAAAGTCGCGCGAGTTTACCTTTGCACAGCCGTACGATGCATATACCTATCGTACCGAGAATGTGCCGTTCTACAACATGAAACATCCGTATATCTGGATGACCTATCTCGAGTCGGGACAGAAGCGATA
>JAFZDR010000041.1 GCA_017561105.1 Alistipes sp.
AAACCGTTTGGATCGTGATCATCCAAAGTCCAACCACCATATGCTACAGCATCCTCGAACTTGCCATCCGAAGTGATGTCGTCCTGTGTGAGGGTGTAAGGTGCAACATAGCGGGTAGACTCACGCTTGCCAGGGATTGAACCTGTCCATACCAACTCGTAATCCTTGCAACGGCCATCCGGATGGTTCTTCATGTACTCCCAGATACCGTAGCCGATCTTCTTCAACTCGAACTGAGCCTCGTTAGCATCGAAGATAGTATCGAAGGTGATACCCGAGCACTCAACCCACCAGAAGTTGTTGTCGTGTGCACGCCAGATAATTTTATAGTTGAGCTTCTTACCAGGCTCTGTAGACTTTGGAGTAGCATAGCTGAAGTCCTCGTCAGTGAACTTGTATGCCCACTCAGGAGCGCGGAATGGGTGGTGCTCGTTGGTCTTGCGCAACTGCAAGAGGATAGAGTTACCCATGGTTGCATTGGTAGCCTTCTCGTTCGAGAGGAACGACTCCTTGTAGTCGTGCTTGCTCTCGGTACCACGGCGGTACTTAGCACCCGAAAGACGGAGGATACCGTCACCTGTACAATCCAAGAACAACTTACCCGAAATGGTGTACTCTGTGTAGTTGTTCGAGTTCCAGCACTTTACGGCTGCGATATTCTCACCATTCATAACTACATCGCGTACCGATGTGTTGAGCAAAAGACGGATGTTTGGCTCCTCTACAACTGTCGAGTAGATAACATCGTCCCAGAGAGGGTAGCGCTGCAATGGGTTGTAGAAGAAGTTGCGGCACTGCAACTCCTCGATGATACCCGCCTCCTGGCACTGATCCTCCTTAACACCTACGATACCCATACGCATCTCGCTCGATGTGTTACCACCAAGCATTGGACGGTCCTGGATGAGGATAACCTTCGAGCCGTGACGAGCTGCAGATACAGCAGCACAAACGCCCGAAAGACCACCACCACAAACTACGATTGGTGCATCCATCTCGATCTTACGAATGATCTTGTCATTCTCGTTTGTCTGGAATGCGGTTCCAAACTCCTCGCGTGCAAGCTTAACACCAGTAATCTGGGCTGTTGCAGTTGAAAGCAATGTGGCAAAAAATGCCAAAACTGAAACGATTTTCTTCATAATTATTTGATTTATCTTGTTATATTGCATGTATGCTTTATAGCCGCTGCAAAGGTAACATTTTTTATTTGATTTAACAAATAAAAGAAAGGCCTATCGTATCGCTACAATAGGCCTAAATAGTTGTGAATGTGGAACTCTTATTCTACCACGCAAAGAGAGGATAGTTTGCCATCAAAGCGTTCACATCCTTGCGGACTGCTGCGATGTTCTCCTCGTTCTCTGCATCCGAGAGTACGCGGTCGATCAACTCTGCGATATACTCCATCTTATCCTCCTTCAAACCACGAGTTGTGATTGCAGGAGTACCGAAGCGCAATCCCGATGTCTGGAATGCCGAGCGAGAGTCGAATGGTACCATATTCTTGTTTGTAGTGATATCTGCCGCTACGAGAGCCTTCTCTGCAACCTTACCTGTCAACTCAGGGAACTTGGTACGGAGATCTACGAGCATAAGGTGGTTGTCTGTACCGCCCGAGATAATCTTGTAGCCGCGTGCAACCAATGCTGCCGACAAAGCCTGGGCGTTGCGTACAACCTGCTGCTGATACTCCTTGTACTCAGGGGTCAAAGCCTCGCCGAATGCTACAGCCTTAGCTGCGATAACATGCTCGAGTGGTCCGCCCTGGATACCTGGGAACACTGCCGAGTTGATAATCTGCGACATCTTCTTCACTACGCCCTTTGGAGTAGTCAAGCCCCAAGGGTTGTCGAAATCCTTACCGAGCAAGATGATACCGCCACGAGGACCACGCAAGGTCTTGTGAGTAGTCGAAGTTACAATGTGAGCATACTTTACAGGGTTCTCGAGCAAGCCTGCTGCGATAAGACCTGCAGTGTGTGCCATATCGATCATCAAGAGAGCACCTACTTTGTCTGCAATCTCGCGCATGCGCTTGTAATCCCACTCACGCGAGTATGCCGAAGCACCACCCACGATAAGCTTTGGCTTGCACTCCAATGCCTTCTGCTCCATCTCGTCGTAATCAACGCGACCATCCTCCTCGCGTACCGAGTAGCTCACTGCATTGAAGTATGTACCCGACATATTTACTGCCGAACCGTGCGAGAGGTGACCTCCGTGTGAGAGGTTAAGGCCGAGGAATGTATCACCCGGCTTCAATACAGCGAAGAATACCGCCATATTAGCTTGTGCACCTGAGTGTGGCTGTACATTTGCGTACTCAGCACCATAGAGCTGGCAAAGACGCTCAATAGCAAGGTTCTCAACCTTGTCTACAACCTCGCAACCACCATAGTAACGTGCAGCAGGGTAGCCCTCTGCGTACTTGTTGGTCAAAACCGAACCCATAGCCTCCATTACCTGGTCGCTAACGAAGTTCTCCGATGCGATGAGCTCGATGCCGTGAGTCTGACGGCTGCGCTCCTCAGAGATAAGACCGAAAATCTGTTCGTCTCTTTTCATATTATTCGTCCTTATATTGTTGTTATTGTGTTAGTTATCTTATTTTATCGCAAATGTCTAAAAACTTTTGCTCCGCAAAGTTACAAGATTTTTCAGATAAAACACTATCTTTGCCCGAAACTTATAAACAAATTATAGTATGAAACTACTCGAAGGAAAGGTCGCACTCATTACCGGAGCAACTCGCGGTATTGGTCGCGCTATAGCTCTTAAATTTGCCGAGAATGGCGCAAATGTAGCCTTTACATACCTATCGTCGTCGGCTGCTGCCGAGTCACTCGTTGCCGAGATTGAGGCGTTGGGTGTTCGCGCTGCGGCTTACGCATCGAATGCTGCCGATTTCGACGGTGCACACAGTGTTGTGGAGCAGGTGCTTGCCGAGTTCGGCCAGATAGATATTTTGGTGAATAATGCAGGTCAGACCAAGGACGGCTTGATGATGCGTATGAGCGAGGAGCAGTGGGATTCAATCATCAGCACCAACCTCAAATCGGCTTTCAACTTCACCCACGCGGTAACCACTCCTATGGCGCGTCGTCGCTCGGGCGTTATCGTGAATATCTCGTCGGTTGTAGGCACTAACGGCAATGCCGGACAGTGCAACTACTCTGCATCAAAGGCGGGTCTTATAGGCCTTACAATGTCCTTTGCGAAGGAGATGGGAGGTCGCGGTATTCGTTGCAATGCTATCGCTCCCGGCTTTATCACTACCGATATGACCGACAAACTAAATGACTCTGTTAAGGAGGCAATTATCTCCTCTGTAACACTCGGTCGTATGGGTAATGTCGAGGAGATTGCAAATGTTGCACTCTTCCTCGCAAGCGATATGTCTTCGTACATTACGGGCGAGGTTATCAAGGTTACGGGCGGTATGCGATAAAAAGCATTCTGATTGGCTCTTTTTGCACAACTCTGCGATAAGCGAGTTCCTCACATAGGTTTACTATGCTGCGGACTCGCTTTCTTGTTTAGCACAAAAATAGCTCAATTATAAGTGCTTTTTGTGTTTAGAAGGAAGCTAATGGCCAATGGCTAATAGCAAAAAAAAAGAGCAGTCAAACGACTGCTCTTCTTTTTTATTTAACCTCAAACTCTGCGGTGAGGAGGTCTTTATCTCGCGATGAGCCTCCGACCATCACCTTGAATGTTCCAGGTTCGACTACGCGCTCCATTTCGAGGTTGTAGTAGCGTAAGTGCTCAGGTGTGAGGGTGAATGAGATGCGCTTGCTCTCGCCAGCCTTCAACGCTACGCGCTGGAAGCCCTTCAACTCCTTCACAGGACGAGTTACAAACGAGATGCAGTCACGGATGTAGAGCTGTGCAATCTCCACGCCCTCGCGTGCGCCTGTATTCTTAACGGTAACGCTAACATCGATATTCTCGTTTGGAGCAATCTCGCTCTTCGAGAGCTGGAGATCCGAATATTCGTAGGTTGTGTATGACAAACCGAAACCGAATGGGTAGAGCGGCTCGTTAGGAATATCCTGCAACTTGTAGCGATAGTGCGACGGCTTGTGGTTGTAGTACATCTGTACCTGACCTGCTGTGCGTGGAATAGTCATAGAGAGCTTTGCCGAAGGGTTAACCTTGCCATAGAGAATCTCGGCAACAGCCTGACCTCCCATCATACCAGGTTCCCAGGCATTTACGATAGCAGGAAGATTCTCGCTCTCCCAAACTACTGCCTGAGGACGACCTGCCACGATAACGAGGATTGTAGGCTTGCCACTCGCTGCAACCTTCTTTACGAGCTCCTGCTGCAAACCGTAGAGGTGAATCTCTGCACGGTCCTGGTTCTCACCACAAGTCTTTGCACCCTTGCGTGCACGGAGGCTTGTTTCGCCCGCTACAACGATGTTCAAATCGCAGGTGCGAGCAACCTTAGCCGCCTTATCTACATTTGCCTGAGTCATCTTCTTAGGGGTCAAGCCCTGATCTACGAATACGAAGTTGGTGCTTGGTGCCACCTCGCGCAAGCCCTCGAGAATGGTTGTTACATTCTCAGGTTTCTGCGGTGCCGACCAGTCGCCCATGATGTTCTCGTCGTCGGCATTGATGCCGGTTACGAGTACGCGCTTATACTTCTTAATATCGAGTGGAAGGATGCCGTCGTTCTTCAAGAGGACAATCGAGTTGCGTGCAGCCTCCAACGCTGTTGCGCGGTGCTCTGCGCACAAACGCACCTTGTTACCCTCCTCGATATTGCAGTATGGATTCTCGAACAATCCAAGGCGGAACTTTGCGGTGAGGATGCGACGAACAGACTCGTCGATACGGCTCTCAGGAATACGACCCTCGCGTACCAACTCTGCAACCTCCTCGTTCCAATGGATGCCGTGCATGTGCATATCCATACCCGCCATAATTGACTGATAGTAAGCTTCCTTGCGGTTCTCGGCAGTGCGGTGGAGTGTGTGAATACGCTCGATATCCATCCAGTCGCTCACTACAAAACCTGTGAAGCCATACTCGCC
>JAFZDR010000007.1 GCA_017561105.1 Alistipes sp.
AACACCCGAAACATGAGGACACGCCTGCGAAGTACCCTGCATCATACCGTAACCCGGAACCGAAGGGTCCTGATTCTGCTCGGGAACACACGAGAGAATTGCTCCATTCGTGTACAACTCCTCACCACCCGGAGCTGCAATGTCGGTACCCTCGCCATAGCAGGTGTAATAGGCAGGTCGGAGTGCTGGATTGGTTGCCGCTACAGCAATACAAGGCTCGTATGCCGCAGGATAACCCGGAAGGGCAACACCCTCATTGCCACCGGCAAATATTACCAAACCACCATCGAGTGGGCCATTTTCGTCACCTCCATTTGCCACGAAGTATTCGAGAGCCTCCGCCTCAATGCGGGACAATCGCTTGTAGGCTGCATCATTCGAAGGCATGCTCTTATCTGCCAAATACGAATCGTAACCCCAGCTATTTTGCAAGATATGTGCGCCGTTGTCTGCAGCATACTGAATACCCTTAGCGGTGTTGGTCGTTGATGCACCTCCATTGCCGTAGAAAATCTGCACAGACATAATCTTAACACCACCATTTGTTCCATCGCCACCCGCAATACCGCAGATACCGAGACCATTGCCATTTACAGCCGACACAATACCCGCAACATGCGTTCCGTGACCCGAGTCGTTGGCATTTGTCCACTTGAGGTTGCCATCGAGGCGCACAAAGTTGAAGCCGTAGATATCATCCTTGTAGCCGTTGCCGTCATTATCAACATCATCGCCCGGAATCTCTCTGCCATTTACCCACATATTTGCAGCCAAATCCTCGTGAGTGTACATCACCGCCTCGTCAACCACTGCAACAATAATCGAAGGGTCGCCCTTGCACAATTTCCATGCAGGCACGATGTTAATGTCAGCTCCATCAACTACCGATGGGAGGTTCTGCACATAACCGGCATCCGAAACCTCCGAGGTTCTACCTCGGTTCTTCAACGACCACTGATACTTGTAGTAGCGGTCGTTGAACGGATTATTCTCTTTATTCGGAGCCAGCGAACCTCCGTCAAACTTAAGCTGTGGCACAGAGGTAGAACGCGGTTTAGCCACACGCTTAACCGTCTCCGAGAACTGCACGCGCTCAACCTCGGCAACCTTTGCCAACTCGGTCGCCACACTGTTCAAATCGCTCTCCTCGTCGAAGCGAAGCTCATACCAGAGGTGCAAGCCGCGCTCGTAAACCTTTTCGCGATTCTTATCGTTGACAACAAAGACGCGCTCAACAGCCACACCCTCGAGGTTCTCAAGGATTGCATCGACACCATCAACGCCTGTGCGAGTAGCACCACTGCGCGTTGCGCACTTAGCCAAACGACTATCGGCCGACTCGTTAAATCGGACCAAAATCGAACCCTTAACAGCACCCTCCGAGCTGTTCAAAATCTTATCGATGGTTGCGCCATTGGTCTGCACGGTCTGATCCTTCAAATCGGCAGTACAACCAACGAACAAGAGTGCTCCTAAAACTATATATACGAAATTTTTCATCTCTCCTCCTCCCTATTACAACGGTTTAACATCACCCGCACGGCTCAACGACTGAACCAAAGAGACATCAGGCATCTCGGTAGGTACATAAACTGAAAACTCGGCAGGGTTGCTCACACTCTCCAATGTAAGGTTAAGCTCCTCGTCGATGCTATACTTGTAGTCGCATCCCCAAGCCTCGCCGTCGCTATACATACCCGACAAAATCGAGGTCTCCTTGTTAAAAACATATGTACCCAGATATTTGCGATAGCCATTCATATCGGTTCGCTGCAAAATGGTAAATGTGTTGGTTTTGGTAAACTTGATGTAGAGATCGGCCTCAACAGGCGAGCCACAGAAGCTCTTTATGCACCAGGCGTATGTCGTAAGGGTCAATTCGCCACACTCGGCGCAGCTACCGTCTACCCAATCATGTTTATCTTTACCGCAAATTGTGCAGATACAGCCATTCCAAGCGTGCGAACACACCTTGCCACACTCGACACACACACCATCACTCCATTTGTGGGCGCAGTTATCCTCTTCATTCCAACAGCCAACCAAAGCAAGCAATGCTGCAATAACAGAAAATATCTTAAATCCTTTCATACTCTACAATAAAATATATATTCGCACAAAGATACTTATTTTAGGATAGACCACAAAGAAATAGTTGCTTTTTCTCGAAAAAAGCGCTACATTTGTGGAAACACAACCCTTAAAACCCCTATCTATGAGACTACTATTTTTGACTCTCGCAGCTCTTATTCTTGTCGGAAACAGAGCTACAGCCTGCACCTCGGCAATAGTTGCAGCTCAGCGCTCGAGCGAGGGCGTGCCTCTTCTGTGGAAACATCGCGACTCATCGTTCAGCAATACCCATGTGAAGCATTTTACAGACGGCAAGTATGCTTACTCGGCAATTACCCCGAACAAAGAGAGAACAAAGACCGTCTTTGCGGGTATCAACGAAACGGGCTTCGGCATCATAAACACCGCCACCAAAAACCTTCCGGCCTCCTCTGCCGAAGAGTACAATACCTGCACCCGCAAGGAGATAGGTTGGAACAGTTTGTGGAACTACCCACTGCGCAACTGCGCCACCGTCGATGAGTTCGAGGAATTCCTGCGCAAGACTAAGCGTAGACACAAATTCGGTACCAATTTCGCCGTTGCAGATGGTACGGGAGCGGTAGCATACTTCGAGATTGGCGATCTATACTATCATCGCTACGACACCACCGACCGCAAGGAGGGATTTGATGTGCGTTCGAACTTCTCGTTTGCAGGTATCGAGAAGAAGAGAGGTGTCAGTGCCCGCCGCTACGATGTTGTTATGAAGGAGATGTCGACACACGAAGGCAACTTCACACCTCAGCAATTCTACACCTACTCGCGCTCGTACAATAGCTGCGCCTATGGCGATATCCTCGCCAATGACGATGAGTATGTATGCTCCAACCATGCAGTACCTCGCGTAGCAACCACAGGTGTATTCGTACTGGTATGCGATGCAAAGTGTCCGCGAATGTTGGTTACAATCGGCCACTCGGTGCCGGGCATTGCCGTACCGATCTACGTTCAGGCAAAGAACAATATCCCCGAGTGTGTGAAGGGCAACAGTATGTTACTCTTATCAAACGACTTTAAGGCAAAGGCATACCACAGAATTAAGGGTAAAGGAGCGGTGCTTCAGAAGGATGTGGTGCGCAAGGTACTTACAATCAAGCAGCCGGAGGTTGTTATGCCGCAGCAGATGCCCGAGAACATCGAGGCGTTCAACGCCAAAATTGACAAGCAATTCAATAAGCACGCAAAGCGTGTTCGCAAAGTATTGGCCAAATTTTAACCACAAAAAACTCTTGTTATGAAACGCAGTATTCTCATTTTGGTATCATTACTGCTATTGCACGGCGCATCACTCGCCTGCACCTCGGCAATAGTTGCAGCTCAGCGCTCGAGCGAAGGTGTGCCTATCATCTGGAAACATCGCGACAACACCTTCGACAATACGCGCGTTGAGTATATTACGGGTAATAAATACGCCTACACCGCGATTGTGCCAAACAACAAAAACTACAAACGAGGTGTCTATGCCGGCATTAACGAAAAGGGATTGGCGGTTTTGACTACCGCTACAGGCCACCTTCCTACCGCTACACCCGAGGAGTACAAGGCGTGTAAGCGTCAGCGAAAGGTTGGTCTTTCGAGAATAGCACTTTGCGAATGTGCCACAGTGGATGAGTTCGAGGATATTTTGCGCAAGAGCAAGCGTATTCGCGGTTTCGACTCGAACCTCGGCATAGCCGATGCTACGGGAGCAGTGGCCTATTTCGAGATTTGGGACTTGGGCTACCGTCGTTATGATGCCGCCGACCGCCCCGGCGGATTCGATGTCCGCGCAAACTTCTCGCACATGGGCAACCCTAAGAAGAAGGGGGCAAGCAAACGCCGCTACGACCTTATAATGAAGGAGATGGGCGAGCATAAAGGCAACTTTACCTCTCAACAACTTATCGACTATTCGCGCTCGTACAACAGCCTGAAATATGGTAATGTTCTCGCATCGAAGGAGCGTTACATCTGTGCAAATCACACCGTGCCGCGCTACTCGACCGTAGGTGCATTTGTAATGGTGTGCGATGCCAAAAATCCGCGAATGTTGGTGATGAACGGCCACTCGGTATCGAGCCTTGCCGTGCCTGTATATGTGAAGGCAAAGTACGAAATTCCGCAGTGCGTGAATGGTAATGCCATGCGACTTTTGTCGAACGACTTCAGAAAGAAGGCCTACTGCGAAATTGGTGACAAGATCCGCATCTTGAACAAGGAGGTGGTGAGCAAAGTCTTGAAAATCAAGCAGCCAAAAATCGCGATGCCGAGCGAAATGCCGAAGGATATTCGCAAGTTCAATGCGGATATAGACAAGAAGTTTGCAAAGCACGAAAAGCGCGTTCGCAAAGTATTAGCCAAACTTTAGCCACTAAAAACTCTTGTTATGAAACGCAGTATTCTCATTTTAGTTTCATTACTGCTGTTGCACGGCGCATCACTCGCCTGCACCTCGGCCATAGTTGCCGCTCATCGTTCGAGCGAGGGCGTGCCTCTTTTGTGGAAACACCGCGACAATGGCAAATTTCCCAACACCCGCATCGACTATATCGCCGACGGAACATACGCCTATAGCGCCATTGTGCCGAACAACGAAAAGTATGCAAGAGGTGTATATGCAGGTGTGAACGAGAAGGGATTTGGCGTTATCAGCACTGCCACAAGAAACCTTCCCGAGTCCACACCCGAGGAGTACAAGGCGTGCAAACGTCGTCGCATGCGAGGTGGAGCTATGTGGAACGGACTGCGAGAGTGCGCTACGATTGAAGAGTTCGAGGAGTTGCTGAAAAAGACCAAGCGCAGTCGTCGCTCGCACTCGAATTTCGGTGTCGGCGATGCAACGGGAGCGGTTGCCTATTTCGAGGTTTGGGACGTGGGATATCGTCGCTACGACGTTAGCGAAAGAGGCAACGACGGCTTCGATGTAAGATCGAACTTCTCGCATGCCGGCGACCCTAAGAAGATAGGCACCAGCAAACGCCGCTACGACCTTATAATGAAGGAGATGGCGGAACATAAAGGCAACTTTTCGCCTTCCGATTTTATCGGTTATTCGCGCTCATACAACAGCATAAAATATGGCGATATTCTCACCGCAAAAGGTCGTCACGTATGCAGCAACCACACCGTACCGCGCTACACTACCGTAGGCTCGTTTGTGATGGTTTGCGATGGCAAAAACCCACGAATGTTGGTGATGAATGGTCACTCGGTATCGAGCCTTGCTGTGCCTGTATACGTAAAGGCTGAGCGCGAAATTCCGCAGTGTGTAAAGGGCGATGCAATGCGACTTCTCTCGAACGATTTTCGCGAAAAGGCCTACTACAAAAATTCTGACAACAAGTTCATTCTAAACAAGGATGTGATAAGCGCAGTTTTGGCTGTCAGGCATCCAAAAATCGAGATGCCGAGTGAAATGCCGAAGGATATTCGCAAGTTCAACTCCCGCATCGACAAGCAGTTTGCAAAGCACGAAAAGCGCGTTCGCAAAGTGCTGAGCAAATTCTAGAATTCGGCTGTAACACCAAAGGTGGGTACAAGCGTTCCGTTACGCTGTTTTATACGCTTTAGAAGATACCTCTGCTCCTCTATCGGGGCGGAGGGATTTTCTATTATACCCGTACTCAAAAGTGCATCGGGCAGGGTTATCTCGCTGAATGTCACATTCTCGAGGTCGAGATATACCCCCAAGCTCCATTTGCGAAACTCCCACACCTTATCCACACGAATATCGAGCTGAACAAATGGTTTTAGGCGCCCCTCATTGTAACGCGAATAGTCGAGAGCGGCTCGTCCCGTAGCGTCCCAATATGGCTTTTGCGATGTCTGCTCCTCGTCGTATGGCGTATATGGCGCATCTCCTATAGCACTCAACTTGGCACCAAGGCTCCAACGATGCGGGAAATCGTAAGTACCACTCACATTCGCTATCCAGCGATTATCCCACGCCGAGGGAATATAGGGCGAGTGGCGATTGCTGCGATACTCGCTCCAATAGAGCGTAAAAGCTCCAACAACATTCACCCTATTCGGAATCTGCCAGCGAGCCGACAACTCCGCACCATACGCCCGACCCTGCGCCGTCGAAATCAAAGCCTCGTTACCCGTTACACCGTAGTCATTACCCTTGCAGGTGAGTGGCACATTGTCCGATAGCGACAAAGGCACCTGCGAGTAGAGCTTACAGAAACCCTCCAATGACACCGCCAAGCTCTCACGCAGGCGATACTCCGCACCCACCGCCGAGGAGAATACTCGCATATAATCCAACGATCTATTGACGAACTCTCCGCTCTCGCGAAAACCGAGCGCAGTGAGTGGCGGCAGCTCATAATAGAGGCCCGTACTACCACTCACATAGAAGCCCTTGCCGAGTGAGTATGATATGGAGGCTCGCGGCGAGAACTGTCGCCACGGCTGAGCCATACGCGATGAGTAGGAAGCACCATCAACACGCACACCCATCGAGGCGGTAAGTCGCTCATTCATCGAGCTATAGTCGGCCGAGAAAAACAGTGCATAACTAGCAAAGGTAAGGCGTGTAGCGTAGTCGAAATAGGAGCGTTCATCGCTCGATAGAAGCTGCTTCGACGAGGTGAAAAAGTGGCGTAACGACAACTCTGCGCCCTCACGCAATCGCCACCTTCCGAGCAGCGAGCGATTTTCGAAACGAGCTGTCACCTTACCCTCCTTTGAGCGCAATCGAAGACGCAAATTTTCCTCTTTTGACTCGTCGTTATCGATATATTTTTTATTGCGATTAGCCAGATAGCTATACCCCACCGACAAAGTTTGGATATGCTTGCCACCGAAGTGTCTCATCGAAGCGCCAAGAGTAAAAGTCTCCTGTTCGATTTTGGGTATATAGCTCAGGATATACTCATTCTCCTCGCCTCTCTCATCGAGATTGAGGCGCATATTATCCACTCCCATAAGACCCAAAAATGTTATTTCGTAACGCGCCGACGGGCGAACACGAACTTTCGCCTGTGCATCTATATAATTAGGCAGAAACGGCAACCCGAGCAACTTAAAAAGCAGTTGCAGATAGGATTGACGCACCGAAACAATGTAGGTAGCCCGCTCGTCGAAGTGACCACTGCCACTAAAAGCTACCTCCGAAGCTCCGAGCGTCGCCTTGAAGCGTTGCTTGTCGGGGTTTCCATCGCGCAGAGTTATATCCATAACCGAGCTGAGTGCATTACCCCTATCCACAGGAAAGGCTCCCGTGTAGAACTTCACCTGACGGATAAGGTCGGCATTGAGAATACTGACAGGACCACCCGATGCACCTTGTGTAGCAAAGTGGTTGATATTGGGAATTTCGATGCCGTCAATGTAGAAAACATTCTCCGACGGGCCGCCACCTCTTACAATCAAGTCGTTACGATAGCCGATAGGCGAAAATGCCACACCTGGCAGGGTGCGGACAATGCGCGCCACATCGCGATTTGCTCCAGGACTACGTTCCAGCTCACCGATGCTGATGGTGCGCTGGCTTACCGGACTCTCGATGTCGCGAGCATATCGCGAAGGCGCAACCGTCACCGCCTCGATCGCAACCATTGCCTCCTCCCACTCACTCTCAACTAATGGGGTCAAGGCCGAAATGAGATACTCGGGTG
>JAFZDR010000042.1 GCA_017561105.1 Alistipes sp.
GTGCACTCCGCTTCGATGTTTCGGGCTCGGTGACATTGTCGAGCTTGACCGTTGAGGCTGAGGGTGGCAACCTCGCAGGTACTTACGAGGTTGATTGCGCAACAGGTGCTTTGACATTGAAGGATGCTGCGTCGAACAGCGTAATTCTCTCTTTCGGCGAGGGTTTGGCTCTCAGCTCGACAGCCACCCCACTCTACATAGCAGTTCCTGCGGGTACTTATGGCGAGGTCACTGTATCGCTCTACGCTGTTTCGGGCGAGAAGATGCTCGTTAAGTTCAACACCTCGGTTAAGCCAATTTCGGCTGGCAAGGTGCGTGAGTTTACCCCGTTCGAGTTTGCTGTAAATGCTACTAACGACGCATTCGTAATCGACAGCAAGGAGGCTCTCATTCGCTTTGCTGCAAGCCCTGATAAGTCGGCTGTTGTGACTGCAAATATCGATATGACAGGCGAGGCATGGACTCCAATTGCGGAGTATGGCGCATTCACATTCGATGGTGGCAACTACGAGATTAAGGGTTTGTCGGCTCCGTTGTTTGGTAAGTCATACGCTAACATTAAGAACGTGAAGTTGGTGGATGTGAACTATGAGGAGACCACAAATGCCTTCTCGGGCGCTATCGCTTGCGAGCTCTGCAATGCTACAATGAACAACTGCTCGGTTTCGGGTAATATCACTATTAACAACACCACTTATGCTGGCGCTATAGGTGGCTATGCCGATGTTGCCTATGCGGGTGTTGTAGGTTTGGCTAATGGCGCTACAATCACTAACACTGCCAACAATGCCACTATTACTTTGGTTTCGTTGGTAGGCAGCGGTACCACTTGTGCGGTTAATGCAGGTGGTGTTGTCGGCGGCGCTGTAAATGACTGTAAGTTCAACGGCTTGGTAAACAATGGCGATATCATCTTCTCGGGTAGTACCCCTAAGAACTTCTACCTCTCGGGTGTCGTTGGTCGTGCAGTAGGTACAAAGGGACAGATTCCTTTCACCGAGCTTAACAACTGTACTAACAACGGTGACATCACTCAAACTGCCGAGAGTGTCTGCGGTAGCGATTTGCTTATTGGTGGTATCACAGGTACAGTTATCAGCTTGGACAAGACATATGTGTTTAGCAATTTGAAGAATACAGGTAATATCACCCTTGCAGGTAAGTCGCGTTATGCTTATGGTGGTGGTATCGTCTCTTACTCCACTACTTCATCGTTCGAGAACTGCTCGAATAGCGGTAATATCTCGATTGCTACCGATGCAAAGGCGACATCAGGTAGGCTCTTCGGTTTGGTTTGCGAGATTTCGAGCGGAGGCTTCGTGAAGAATAGCCACAATACGGGTGCACTCTCTGTTGGCGACAATATCACCTTCAACAACTTGGTTAAATTGTCGGGTTTGGTCGACACAATGACCGGCGAGGGCGCTTTGATGGAGAATTGTACCAACAGCGGAACTTTGACCGCGGGTTACATCTCGAACACTTTCGACGGCAACAACGGTCGTCTCTATATGGCGGGACTTGCAAGCACAATAAACTGTGGTCAAGTCAAGAACTCTCATAACCTCAAGAGTGCGAAGATTACAGCGAATGCCAACAACTTCGTTTATGGCTTTATGATTGGTGGCTTGGTAGGATACATCAGCACCGCTAGTTCGGTTGTGGATCAGGTTAATGCCCTTATAGATTGCTCGAATAGCGCAGATATCGATATTAAGGCGGAGGCTGCTTCGGCTGTCTATGCCGGCGGTATCCTCGGTCAGTTGTGGGGAAATAAGGCTGACCTCACCGTTAACTTCCTTCGCGTAAATAATAGTGGTAACGTATCACTCGGTGGTGTTTGTACTTGTCCTTCGAATATTATGGGTGGTATCACTGCTTATATTTTGTGCGAGATGAACTACGAGGATTGCCACAATACGGGCGATGTAACCTTCGCTACTACAGGCGATGCGGGCTATATCTACCAGGGAGGTTTCGTTGGTTTCAGCTCTCACCGTACACAGAACTCTTCGAATGGTAGCCACTTCACAAATTGCTCGAATAGCGGTAAGGTCATTGCAAAACCGACAAACGTAACAGGCAATTCAAATATCGGAGGCTTTGTTGGTCGTTCGATTGCAGGTGGAAAGAGCTATATCACCGTAGGTGAGGAGTTTGATTACTATACAAATTGCTCGAACTCTGGCGAGATTGAGGTAAGTGGTAGCGGAACTATGGTCAACCTCTGGGCAGCTCACTTTGCTGGCTATATGCAGCAGGGCTCAATGCTTACCGACTGTACAGCAACTACATCCTCAAAGATTACCGTTTCGATTGCAAAGATAACCACCAATGCCATTACAGGTTGGATTGGACACTGCCAGCAATACTCGGGTGGTGACAAGTATAGCTTCGTAAGATGCTCGAACTATGGTACCGTGAATGCAACATCGACAGGTTTACCTAAGTTCTGCCACTCGGGACTCGTAGGTTCTAACTACGAGGCTGATATCAGCGTAAGCGGTAATATGACTGTAGAGGCTATCGATTGTATTGTAAAGACAACCGTAAACCTTAGCGGTAAGACAACCGGAGCTTTAGCACACGGTGGATTCTGCCGTTATCCTTATGGTGGCGGCTCGGTTTATACCATCAAGAATTTCAAGAATGAGTCGACTGTCAATGTTACCGGTACCATTGGTGACAATATCGAGTCGGGTGGTCTCTGTGGTTATATCTCGGCAACACTCCTCGTGGATAAGGATACTGAGATCAAGGAGAACTTTACCGTGTCGGGTAAGGTGACCAAGTATGTAGGCTACGGTGGCTACTGGGGTAATATCAACCACGGCTCAACAACCGACAAGTATGAGGGTACATACTCTGGTAATATCACCGTCACAGGCACTATCGGTACAAATGTCGTAGTGGGTGGTATTGGTGCACAGCACAAGGCTGCAATCCAGCTCGATAACGTAGTGAGTGCGGGAACAATCCGTTTCGGTACACCTGAGAAGCCGTTGACAATCAATGGTACATACGTTCGCATCGGAGGTATCTCTTGCGGTGGTGCGACTGGCTATGATGACGACAACCTTGTTCACTCGCTCAACAATGTGGTGAACCTCACAGATATTACAGTTGAGAACACAAAGGTTGCCGAAACAGTTACATCCTTCCAGGTTGGTGGTATCTTTGGTTACTGTTCAAGCCCTGTCGACGGTGCAACATCGTACTGTACTATCAAGGTGGTTGATCTTCCTAATGCTGAGGTTGGTATGTTCAGTGGCTCGGCTCGTTCGGCAACATCGTTGGCTACAAATTGTAAGTTTGGCGGTATCTTCGTAGGTGAATACGACGAGGAGGATGAGGCTTATAAGGAGTACACTATCGACGAGTCTAACTTCTACAACTACATCTATGGTGGTACGACCGATTGGACAGGCACCGACAACTACGACGGCTGTACAGTATTGACCGCAAAACCAAGTGTAAACTAACTCTTAAACAGTTACGATTATGAAAAATTACTTGAAACCACAATTTGAGATTTATGAGGTCGTAGCCGAAAAGGGTTATGGCGATAGCGTACTCCTTCCGGGCTTCGGAAGCGAGAATGACGAGTTGGTTTACTAATTAGCTTTTAGCCATTGGCCATTAGCCATTAGCTAAAGAATAGAGAGAATCGGGCGGGGCAACTCGTCCGATTTTTTCATGCTATTGCTTGCCATTCATTTTTTTTGTATATTTGCCCAAAATTATTGAACTATATGAAGGTTAGACACATCTCCATAATCGTATTGGCACTTCTCATTGCCGACCAGATTCTCAAGATATGGGTTAAGACAAACTTCCATCTTGGCGAGTCGATTGTGGTAATTCCAAATTGGTTTCAGCTCCTCTTTGTCGAGAATAACGGTGCCGCATTCGGCATGCAGATTGCCCAGACAGGCAGTTTCGATTGGGGCAAGCTCGCCCTCTCACTCTTTCGCATAGTGCTTATTGGCGGTTTGGGCTACTACACCTACACACTCGTTCGTCAGAAGGCGCCAGCAGGCGTACTTGTCGGCTTGGCACTCATCATTGCGGGTGCTCTCGGCAACATCCTTGACAGCGCATTCTATGGCTTGATTTTCTCGGCCTCGACACCTGCAACAGTCGCAGAGTTTGGCGGCTCGTACGCCCCATTTATGATGGGTAAAGTTGTGGACATGTTCTACTTCCCACTCTTTCAGTGGAGCAACCATCCTGAGTGGATGTCGTTCCTCTTTGACTCGCAGGGATACTTCTTCGGCCCCGTATTCAACCTTGCCGATGCCTATATCTCGGTTGCGGTGGTCTATATGTTGATTTTCCAATATAAGTTCTTCAAATAGAGCTGCTTCACGAAGGATGCATAAGCCAATACCACCATTCATCTACAGCAAGGCAAACCAAATCTTCATGATTTTGTTTGTCCCGCTCTTCGCATTGGCATTTATCATCATCTATCGCCCCTCATTTTTCGAGAGCATAGGCGACAATCTAAAGGTCCATATCGACATTGCACGCGATACACTCACCTGGTTGGCAGCCTTTATTATGGCTCTCAGCGGCATGGCGATTGGTGCGCTTAGCCGCGTGATTATGGGTGCATACACCAAGCGCCACAAACTGACCTACATCGGTTATATCATCTGGATCTTGGGCGAAATCGGCGTAATGGCGATGCTCTTTACCCTATTCTCGCTCTTTACCAACACCAACGAATCTATCCCCGAGCTGCTTCGCGCATCGTTCGTAAAGACGGTGCTCGTGGCCTTTATCCCATATACTGTTTCGTACATCTACTTTATCCTGCAGGACAAGATGCGCGAGCTCAAGTTCTTGCGACAGCAGATTGAGAAGGACGAAACCGTACTCCAAAAGGCCTATATCCAGATTCTCGACGAGAAAGGCGAGATGCGACTCTCAATTCGTCGCGAAAACCTCGTACTCATAGAGTCAGCCGACAACTATGTCTGCGTCTATTACATAAATGGCGACAAGGCAAAAAAGACCATGATCCGCAATACGCTAAGCCGCGTTGCCGAGCATCTTGTCGGCACACGCATCGTGCGTTGTCATCGTTCATATATGATAAATCTCGACCACGCGAAGGTACTTCATCGCGACAAAGAGGGCGTGTTTATCGAGCTCGGAATGGAGGGTATGCCCGATGTTCCAATCTCGCGAACATACGCAGACAATGTGCGTGAATGGCTGACTGACAGAGGGTAATTGACAATAGAACAAAGTGGCGAAATAAAAATTTTCGCCACTTATTTTTTGATTTTATCCCCTATAGGAATTTCGCCCCTCAACACCCTATCTTAAACCTTAAATTTCATGTTTTGAATGTTGCGAGCGATATTTGCGCCAGCAAAACTCAAATTCAAACAATAAATTACAGAATGAGACACTATCTTGACCGCCTGCAAGAGTCGATGATTGCCAAGTGGAACACTCCGGCACTCTCGGACTATCGTGGCGAAACATTCACATTTGCAAATTTCGCAACCGAGATTACTCGTTTGCATACAATCTACCGAATTCTCGATGTAAAGGCGGGCGACAAAATCGCCCTTGCGGCAAAGAATAGCTCGCGTTGGGCTATGGCGTTCCTCTCGGCTACAACTTACCGTGCCGTTGCAGTGCCTATCCTCTGCGACTTCACCCCTGAAGCTATCACAAACCTCACAGCTCACTCGGATAGCGTGGTACTCTTTACCGAGCCGCGCATCTTCGACGAGATGGAGATTGAGAAAATGCCTGAGATCCGCATCATAGTAAGCTTGGAGAACTACTCGGTACTCTACCTCCGCGATGTCGAGAAGCAGAGCGAATTGGAGAGCGCATTGGCAGAGATTCCTGCAGTATACCCCGAAGAGAAGAAACACGAGATTGTTAAGTATGGCGAGTTAAACCTCGACGACCTTGCAATTATCAACTATACTTCGGGTACTACCTCGCAGCCAAAGGGCGTAATGCTCACTTCGCGCAACATCTCTACCAACATCGACTTCGCACTCAGCCGAATTCCTATCGAGGAGGGCGATCAGATTATCTCGATGTTGCCTTTGGCTCACATGTACGGTATGGCATTCGAGTTTATCTACCCTGTTTGTGGTGGCGGACATGTCTACTTCCTCGGCAAGACACCTACCCCAACCCTCTTGATGCAGGCGTTGGCAGAGGTGCAGCCATATTTGCTCATCACCGTACCTCTCGTTATCGAGAAGATATTCAAGGGTAAGATTTTGCCGGTACTCGGCAAACCTGTAATGAAGGTACTCACCCACACTCCGGGCTTGAACAAGCTTATCTACAGCAAGGTTCGCAAGCAGTTACTCACAACATTTGGCGGCAAGTTGCGTTCGATTATTCTTGGAGGTGCTGCACTCAACCCATCTATCGAGAAGGTTATGCGCAAGGTTAAGTTGCCATACACCGTGGGCTACGGAATGACAGAGTGCGCTCCATTGCTCTCATACGCACCTTGGGACACATTTAAGGCGGGCTCATGCGGTCGTCCGGTTGATGGTTTGGAGTTGCGTATCGACTCGGAGAACCCTCACAAGAAGGTGGGCGAGATTCAGGCTAAGGGCTCGAATGTTATGATTGGCTACTACAAGAACGAGGAGGCGACAAAGGCTGCCTTCACCGAGGATGGTTTCTTGCGTACAGGCGACCTCGGTATTATGGATAAGCAGGGTAATGTATTTATCAAGGGTCGCAGCAAGTGTATGATTCTCACCGCTTCGGGCCAGAATATCTACCCTGAGGAGATCGAGGCTGTGCTCAACACCCTGCCACATGTTGCAGAGTCGTTGATCGTGGCTCGCGACAAGGCTCTCGTTGCATTGGTAGCCCTCTCGGCTGACGACTTGGCACTCGAGGAGTCGGTTATCAACGAGGCGTTGGAGCAGACCCGCAAGGAGGCTAACATTATCCTTCCTTCGTACAGCCAGATTTCGAAGATTGAGATCATTCGCGAGGGATTTGCACACACACCAAAGCAGTCTATCAAGCGTTTTCTCTACAAATAAGAGCTATTTCCCACTATCAAATATACGCCGGCCTATTGACAGGTCGGCGTATATTTGTGTCTATATATTTTGAAAATCAAAATAAGTTTTGTATCTTTGATGCGATATATTAGTTTGAATACCGGAAAAGAGATGACCAGCAAGGAGATTATAGAGGCTTTGAGCGCCGATGTCGAGCGACTTATGAAGTTGCACAACGCAGCAATGGAGGAGGTTGCGACATTGCGCGAGCAGAGCAATGAGCAGAATAATAAGATTCGCTCTTTGCAGAATCAGCTTCGAGATGCAAAGGCGGAGGTAGAGAAGGCATCGTTGCACGCAGCTGTTGCGGGCAGCGTATCGAATAAATCTGCTGCACGCGCACAAATCAACCGTTTATTGCGGGAGGTTGACTTGTGCATCGAGATGGTATCAAATCGAATATAACAAGTTGTAAACTATGAGCGAACGACAACTGGACATAAAGTTGAATATTGCAGGCAAGCCTTACGAGTTGACTATTGCGGCTCGTAACGAGGAGGTTTACCGCCTTGCGGCACGCGAGATTAACAATCGCCTATCAACAGCGCAGCAGTCGCGTGTTGATGGCTTTGGCGTGCAGGACTATTTGGCTATGGTTGCGGTCGATTTGATGATTTCAAATATCCGTTTGGAACGCAAAAACGATGTTGAAGATGGCGACTTGAAGGCTCTTTCGGAGTTGGCCGAGCGCTTATCGAAACATCTCGAGAAGTAGTTACAACCGCCGTTGCCTCGGCTTAGGCAACAATGGTTCTTTATATTAACAAGGATAGAAAAAAATATCATTGGCAAGGAGGCGAGGAACGCGCAGCATACTTGGCGTATGTGAGCAGTTCGGAGTCCGCGGCATAATGCAGAAACAGCTTGCTATTCGTTTAGTCGTTTAATCGTTTAGCAAGTGGGATTTCAAAGCATGCAAGGCGAGGAACGCGCAGCATACTTGGCGTATGTGAGTAGTTCTGAGTCCGCGGCATAATATAGAAATCACCTTGCTAAATGATTAAACCTCCCGCATGGAATTCCTTTTATTACTTTGCGAAACTGAACACTTTTTATATTGGGGTGTACTCTGTCTTCAAAATCAGGCCTTGTAGCCCGAAAGGGTGAGTGCTTCGGCACCGGTGGAAGATTGCGATTTTTTGGAGAGCCTCACAAATGACGATTTCACGGTATTCGTCAAACATAGTAGGGGAATATCCATGCTTTTTTTATAGAAACTTTTTTAACACTTAATAGAACAGAAACAAAACTATGGAGATTACAATTATCATCGCTATCGCGGCAGTTATTTCGGCCGTTGTCGGAGGTGGTGCTGCATATTACGGAGTGAAGGTCCGTGCCAAGGCAATCATCGACAAAGCTGAGCATGACGGCGAGATGCTGAAAAAGGAGAAGGAGTTGCAGGCGAAGGAGCGCTTTATGCAGCTCAAGAGCGAGCACGACCGCCATGTAAACGAGCGCAACCAGAAGCTCAACCAGAGCGAGCAGCGTGCCAAGAACATCGAAAATCAGCTGCAGAACCAGCAGCGCGACCTCGACCGCAAGATTGCGGATAACGACCGTTTGAAGGAGAAGATGGAGGCGCAGTTGCAGTCGCTTGAGGAGCGCAAGGCTCAGTTGGCACAGCTTATGAGCGAGCAGAATGCTCGTTTGGAGCAGATTTCGGGCATCAGCTCGGAGGAGGCCAAGAACATCCTCATCGAGAATATGAAGGAGGAGGCTAAGAGCGAGGCTGCAGCATATATCAACGAGACTGTCGAGGAGGCTAAGCTCACTGCAACAAAGGAGGCAAAGCGTATCGTTGTAGCATCAATTCAGCGTGTAGCTACCGAGACCGCTATCGAGAATGCGGTAACCGTATTCAACATTGAGTCGGATGAGGTTAAGGGACGCATTATCGGCCGTGAGGGTCGTAACATCCGCGCTCTCGAGGCTGCTACAGGCGTTGAGATTATCGTTGATGACACACCTGAGGCTATCATCTTGAGCTGCTTCGACCCTGTGCGTCGTGAGATTGCTCGTTTGGCTTTGCACCAGCTCGTAACCGATGGCCGTATCCACCCTGCACGCATCGAGGAGGTAGTGGCTAAGGTTAAGAAGCAGATTGAGGAGGAGATCGTAGAGGTAGGTAAGCGCACTGCTATCGACCTCGGTATCCACGGCTTGCACCCAGAGTTGATTCGTCTTATCGGTAAGATGAAGTACCGTTCATCATATGGTCAGAACCTCTTGCAGCACGCTCGCGAGACTGCAAACTTGGCAGGTATCATGGCTGCAGAGTTGGGCCTCAACCCTAAGACTGCTCGCCGCGCCGGATTGTTGCACGATGTGGGTAAGGTGCCTGATGATGAGCCGGAGTTGCCACACGCAATTATCGGTATGAACCTTGCCGAGAAGTACAAGGAGAAGGCTGATGTTTGCAACGCTATCGGTGCTCACCACGACGAGACTGAGATGACTTCGATGATTGCCCCTATTATTCAGGTGTGCGATGCTATTTCGGGCGCACGCCCTGGCGCACGCCGAGAGGTTATCGAGTCGTATATCAAGCGTTTGAAGGAGATGGAGGGTATCGCACTCTCATACCCTGGCGTTGTTAAGACCTACGCTATCCAGGCAGGTCGCGAGTTGCGCGTAATCGTTGGCGCCGACAAGTTGTCGGATGCCGAGAGCGAGAGCTTGTCGCACGATATCGCCAAGAAGATTCAGGACGAGATGACATATCCGGGACAGGTGAAGATCACCGTTATCCGTGAAACTCGTTCTGTAAGCTACGCTAAATAGCAGATTTAAAATCCGCAAATGCCGACTTCAATTTCACTTTGGAGTCGGTATTTTTTGCGTTTTAATATTTAATTTCGTATATTTGTAGTACAAATGAAAAAATGTGTAGTATGAAATACAAAAGAATACTTCTGAAATTGAGTGGCGAGTCGTTGCAGGGCGAGCAAAAGTATGGTATCTCTATGGATCAGGCACGCGTATATGCACAGCAGATTAAGGAGGCTCAGGCTATTGGCACAGAGATTGGTATTGTAATCGGCGGAGGTAACATCTTCCGCGGTTTGCAGGGCGCAAAGAAGGGCTTCGACCGCGTAAAGGGCGACCAGATGGGTATGCTTGCAAC
>JAFZDR010000043.1 GCA_017561105.1 Alistipes sp.
ATCTCCTGCTCGGCGCTGTGGGTGTATGGCGCTTCGTTCGCAAAATATATGTGCACCTCGCCCGATGGCAACTGTAGCGCTATCGGCTCCCAGCATCCGTTTCTAAACTCCGTACCGCCAATATATAGGTCGCGCCCTTGACTCCAACTCTTGCCTCCGTCGTCGGATGTGGCATACATAATCTTAAACGGCAGCCCCGTATCTCGCAATGGTCGTGCATTCCAAGTGTAGAGCACTCGTCCGCTCTTCAGTTGCAGGAGCTCGCAGTTTGTGTAGAGATAACCATCGGCCTTTGCAACCTCCGTAGGCTCGCTCCAACTCTCGCACTTGTCGTTGCTGAATCGTATTACTGCCGTACGGCCGACATTGTAGGCAATTGCGTGCATATTGCCCACCTCTTTGATGCGGGCATAGCCGCCATGGCAGACAAATGTTGGATTCTCGTTCCACTTAATTGTGAGCCTTGTCGGTGAACACCCCGTAAGAGTTGCAACAACAATAACCGCAATGAGGACTTTTAATCTATCCATAAGATCGGAAAGTATAAATATCTCTCGTCTCTCGTCTCTCGTCTCTCGTCTAAATATGTTTCTCGCCTGTGTTGTACTTAACCTCGTCGATATACTTTTTGATGTTCTGCTCCTCGCTGCGTGGGCAGATAAGCAACACATCCTCCGTATCGACAACGATATAGTCGCGCAATCCGTTGATTACGGCAACCTTATCCTTCGATAACGAGATTATCGAAGAGCGGGTGTTGTAGGTGTAGCAACGCTCCTCAGGCTTAACATTGGCATACTTATCCTTGCGTGAAAGCTGATACAACGATCCCCAGGTACCTACATCGCTCCAGCCGAAATCGCCACAGCGAACATACACATTTTCAGCCTTCTCCATTACTCCGTAGTCGATAGATATAGAACGGCACTCCGAGAAGACCTGTGCGATAGCCTCATCCTCCTCGTCGGTGCCGAACTTGTCGGCTATGCCGTCAAAGAGCGCATGGTGCTCGGGAAGGTGCTCAGCCACCGCTGCGATGATATCGTCGATTTTCCAGATGAAGATGCCCGAATTCCAGAAGAACTCTCCCGACTGTACAAACACCTGAGCCAACTCCAGGTGAGGCTTCTCGGTAAAGCACTTCACACGCGATATTGTAGCGTTGTCGCTCTTCTGAATATATCCGTAGCCGGTTTCAGGACGGCTTGGGGTGATGCCGATAGTCATCAGCGCGTTATTCTCGGTGGCAAACTCGATGGTATCCTCCACGATGCTGTGGAACTCTGCCTCGTTCAAGATAAGGTGGTCGGCAGGTGTTGCAATCATTATTGCCTCGGGATCCATCTTGCGCAGATGATAGGCTGCGTAGCAGATACAAGGTGCGGTGTTGCGACCGATAGGCTCACACAATACCTGATGTGCACCAATCTCCGGGATGTGCTCCAATACCAACTCCTTATAGCGGGCATTGGTAACAACGAGGAAGTTCTCAGTAGGTACAATGTGTGCAAAACGCTCGTAAGTCATTCGTAAGAACGACTTACCGGTGTCGCAAATATCAAGAAATTGCTTTGGCTTGCTTTGACGGCTCTCCGGCCAAAAGCGGGTGCCTGCTCCGCCAGCCATAATTACGCAATAGATAGACTTTTTGTTACTCATAATCACATAAGGTTTATTATAGTGATACAAAGATAACAAATTTTTGCTAACTTTTTCATAAAAGTTAACAAACGAGCGAAATTCTTTGAAGAAATATCCGTTTTGTCGATTTTGGGGTGCGCGGACTGCACGGCAGGGGCGAGTAAAGAGAATCTTTACTGCTCCTTGGCTGCAACAATCTTGCGGAGCAATCGCTGGTAACGACCGCTCTTGGTGCTGCGGCCGTAGGTGCTGTCGGTCTTGTGGGCTACGACCATATCCAATTCGGGGATAACGGTGATATATTGACCCATTGCTCCGTGCGCGGCGTAAGCGCCTTTGAATGCAGGCTCATCAGTCTGATAGAGCCACCACATATAGCCATAACCGAACTTGCTCTTGCGCTTGCGGTGAGGGTTTACCTCTTCGGCAGGTGTCGAAACCGAGATCATTTTGCGGTGCCAATCTTTGGCGATAACCTGCGTATCTTCCCACTTGCCTTTGCGCAACATCAGATAACCCAAACGCGCCATATCGCGAGTAGATATATAGATGTGATATGCAGGGTGAACAGACTTCGATTTGTTTCCTCCGTAACGCTGCTTTGAAATGTCCCAATCCTGAAAGCCGAGTGGCGTTACAAGATCCTCTTCCATAGCAGTATAGATGCTTTTACCGGTCAACTTTTCGAAGACTGTTCCGGCGGCGTTAAAGTCCCAATTATTGTAGAGAAAATAGCTGCCCGGCTGCTTCGATCCGCGCTCCGGAACGCGCTCGGGATGATCGAGTGCACTGCCCGAATTTGAAGCCTGATGATAGACGCCCGAACGTGCCTGAATAAGGTGCAGAATCTTCGCCTTTTGCTCGATTGGCAGAAGACCTCCGATATCCGAAATACCCACCTCACCGATTGTCTTATTGAGGTCGATTGTCCCGTTCTTTACATACTTGCCGTAGAGCATCGAAAGCACACTTTTGCGACACGATGCGATGTAACTCAAATTCTCGATATTACCGAACTTGAAGATGCACTCGCCGCCCACGATAATCATCATTCCCGTGGTCTGCAACGAATCTACGATGTATTTGCGCAACTCCTTTATTTTCTGGTCGTTAAAACCGTACTTCGAGGGCTTAGCCATTGCCCAATCCTCGCCCGCTTTCGGGTAGATAGGCTTGGCTGATA
The DNA here is from genome assembly GCA_017561105.1 of Alistipes sp. GTDB lineage: Bacteria > Bacteroidota > Bacteroidia > Bacteroidales > Rikenellaceae > Alistipes. The sequence goes on from JAFZDR010000043.1 coordinate 2,825, forward strand.
CCGATACTGCAAACAGTATGGTCAAGAGTGCTAAAATTGCCTTTTTCATGGTGCTTTTGTAGTGTTAGTTATACAAAGATAACTATTTTTGCGGAGAAGTGGCTGATATTAGTTAAAATTTCTTATATTTGCGTGAACAAATTTGTAGATATTCAAACTATGCCAAATATTTCAGAACGCGCCGTGTTGATGCCCGCATCGCCAATTCGTCGATTAGCTCCGCTTGCCGAGGAGGCAAAGACGCGTGGTACAAAGGTCTATCACCTCAATATCGGTCAGCCCGATATCAAGACTCCGCAGGTGGCTCTCGATGCCATCCGCAATATCGATCGTGATATCTTGGAGTACAGCCCAAGCGACGGCTTCTTGTCATTGCGCGAAAAGCTGGTCGGCTACTACGATCAATACCAGATTAAACTCACCCCCGACGATATTATTGTCACTGCAGGAGGTTCGGAGGCGGTACTCTTCGCCTTTATGTCGTGCCTTAATCCGGGCGACGAAATTATCGTGCCGGAGCCTGCCTATGCCAACTATATGGCCTTTGCGGTGTCGGCAGGTGCTGTAATTCGTCCAATTCGCTCGACTATCGAAAATGGCTTTGCCTTGCCTTCGATCGAGCAGTTCGAGGAGTTGATAAACGAGCGCACTCGTGGTATTCTGATTTGCAACCCGAATAACCCTACGGGCTACCTCTATACCCGTAAGGAGATGAATCGTATTCGCGATTTGGTTAAGAAATACGACCTCTTCCTCTTCTCGGATGAGGTATATCGTGAGTTTATCTATACCGGCTCGCCATATATCTCGGCTTGCCACTTGGAGGGTATCGAGAATCATGTTGTGCTGATCGATTCGGTGTCGAAACGATACTCGGAGTGCGGTATCCGCATCGGAGCACTGATTACAAAGAATAAGACTCTGCGTGCTGCGGTTATGAAGTTCTGCCAGGCGCGTTTGTCGCCGCCGTTGTTGGGTCAGATTGCTGCCGAGGCATCGCTCGATGCACCGCGCGAGTATGCAATTCATACCTATGAGGAGTATATCGAGCGTCGCAACTGCCTGGTCGATGAGCTGAACAAAATAGATGGTGTCTATTCGCCAATTCCGATGGGTGCATTCTATACTATTGCCCGCCTTCCGATTGACGATAGCGACAAGTTCTGCGAGTGGTGCTTGCGTGACTTTGAGTACGAGGGAGCAACCGTTATGCTCGCTCCGGCATCGGGTTTCTACTCGGAGGAGGGTCTCGGCAAGAACGAAGTGCGTATTGCCTATGTCCTCGAAAAGGATGAACTCAAAAAAGCAATCCGCATCCTCGGAAAGGCAATCGAAGAGTATAACAAATTGGAGAAATAGGAGATAAACAAAAAGCTAATGGCTAATGGCCAATGGCTAAAAGCAATACAAACTAAAACTATGTCCGTCCCATTAGCAGAGAGATTACGCCCGCAGTCGCTTGAGGACTACATCGGCCAACAACATTTGGTAGGTGAAGGTGGTGTTTTCCGTCGTTTTATCGAGGCGGGAAATGTGCCGTCATTTATCCTTTGGGGTCCTCCGGGGGTTGGCAAGACTACGCTCGCCAAGATTGTGGCAAATGCCCTTGAACGACCATTCTACACCCTCTCGGCCGTAACTTCGGGAGTAAAGGAGGTGCGCGAGGTTATCGAGTCGGCCAAGAATCAGAAGTTCTTCTCGGCAAAGACTCCGCTGCTCTTTATAGATGAGATTCACCGCTTCAACAAATCGCAACAAGATTCGTTGCTTGGTGCGGTGGAACAGGGTGTTATAACACTAATCGGTGCAACCACCGAGAATCCGTCGTTCGAGGTTATCTCGCCACTTTTGAGCCGCTGTCAGGTCTATACCCTCAAGCCGATGCAGGATGCCGATTTACAACATCTGCTCGATCGCGCTTTGACTACCGACGAGGAGCTTAAGTTGCGAAATATCAAGGTTGAGGAGAGTGGGGCTTTGTTCCGCTTTGCTGGTGGCGATGCACGAAAGTTATTGAATATCCTCGATATCATAACCTCCTCGCGCGAGGGAGATCTGGTAATTACTGACGACCTCGTTACCGAGGTGTTGCAGCAAAATATCGCCCTCTACGACAAGAATGGAGAACAACACTACGATGTTATCTCGGCCTTCATTAAGAGCGTGCGCGGTAGCGATCCTAACGCGGCCATATACTATTTGGCACGAATGTTGGCAGGAGGTGAGGAACCGCGATTTATTGCGCGACGATTGGTGATTTTGGCATCGGAGGATATAGGCTTGGCAAATCCTAATGCTCTGCTTTTGGCAAATGCCTGCTTCGATACGGTACACAAGATTGGTATGCCCGAGGCGCGTATTACACTCGCCGAAACAACGATATATCTTGCCACATCGCCAAAAAGCAACTCGGCATATGTGGCGATAAACGAGGCACTTGCCTTTGTGCAGAAGGATACTAATCTGCGTCCTGTACCGTTGCATTTGCGCAATGCAGTAACCGAGCTGATGAGCGACGAGGGCTATGGTAAGGGTTATAAATATGCCCACGACTACGCGGGCAACTTCGTAGAACAGGAGTTCCTGCCAGAGAGCCTCAAGGGTACGCAGTTCTACCATCCGAATAGGGAAAATGCCACTGAACAGCGTATCGCTGAGCGAATGGAGCAGCTCTGGAAGGGAAAGTATAAATAGAGAGATGAAACGAATTTTTGGACTTCTTGTATTGATTATGACAATGGCGACAACAACGGCACAGACTGCCCCTGTAACACACTGTTTTGTTGAGGGTAATGAGCCTTTGTATCTCGACCATTATCGTGCTGAGGGCGAGGGTGCGCACCCTTGTGTATTGTTTGCCTTCGGAGGAGGTTTCTCGCACGGTAATCGTGCAGATGCGCGTTATATCCCATACTTTAATATGCTCCTCAAAGAGGGCTTCGATGTGGTGTCGATAGACTACCGTCTGGGAATGGCATATACACTTGACAGTACCGAAGATGTGGGCCCTGTGGAGGGTGCATGGGCAATGTATCGCTCGGTGAACTTTGCAGCCGAGGATGTCTTGCGTGCAACTCAATATATCCTTTCGCACGCCGAGCAGATGGGTATTGATACTTCGCTTATCGTGGCGAGTGGCTCGAGTGCCGGAGCTATCGCGGTGCTGCAGGCTGAGAACTATCTCGTAAATAATGAGAGTTACGCCAAGGAGTTACCCGCGAAGTTCAATTTCGCAGGTGTTGTGGCCTTTGCCGGAGCGATATATTCGGTGTTGAGCGCTCCCGAGTGGGAGGGGAAACCTTGTCCTATAATGCTTTTCCACGGTAATGCCGACCGCAATGTTCCGTATCGTAAAGCGACAATTCTTGCAACGGGTTTCTATGGCTCGGACTATATCGCCGAGCAGCTGCACGAGCTCGGAGCAAGCTACTACTTCCATTCGGCACACTACCGCGACCATGTGCTTGCATTGTCGCCTATGACCGACAACCACGATGAGATTATCTCATTCCTCGGTCGCTGCGTACTCGGTGGCGAGCATATGCAATATACCAACGAGTATATTGACGAGAGCATTGAGCCTTGTCAGACAAGTTTTACTATCCAGGAGTATCTTAATAGCAATTACTCAAATTAAAAATCGTTCTGATTGGTAAATTTTGCACCTTGCTGCGATCGTCAAATTCCTTACATAGGTCTACTATGCTGCGGATTTGTCGACTTGCAACGCACAAAATTTCCTCAACCATTGACGACTTCGGGGGGTTGAGAGATAATGCAAAAAGCTAATAGCAAAAAAAATCGTGGCATTTCGCCACGATTTTTTTACTCTGTCACATACTTTATAAATACCGGATCGGCGTATGCCGCTATAGATTTATGTCCGATATTTGCGAAGGTGTGGAATGTCGCAACCGACTTCCAGCGCGGATCGCTATTTACCAACGCCTGGAAATTCAAGAAACGCACATAGCGATTTTCGCCCTGCTTCATTGCCGAAGCGGTCTTGTCGAGTGCTTTTTCGTGTACATCGGCATCGCCGCAAGCGTGCAAGCAACGACGCGAACGCAAGTTCTCCATAATCTGCTCATCGCTCAACTCGCGAGAGTAGCGTGGGCGATTTTTAAGGCCATAGTGCCAAGTGTCGTTCGGATCAGGAATGAGGAATGTCGAAGGTGCCATAGCCACATATACGAGCTCGAGATGTGGTGCAACTTCGCCCTTTCCTACCGCTACATATCGGCCGACAAACTGACCACCTGCCGAGAAACCGACCAAGGCAACTCTCTTCAAATTAGGAAAGAGCTTCTTGTCCGAGAGCTTTGCAAAGAGGAGGTCGATGACATCGTACGAGCTAAGCTGGGTGCCGTTTGCATCGCCACCACCGCGCCAATCGTCGTCAGGCACACCCGGAATAGTGAGGTCCAAAGGCCACGAGTCGTTCCATATTGCTCGGCCGTCAGGCTCGATATTATAGGTCTGCATCATCTCGTTACGAGGGAACATCGGCGAGATAACATAGCTATCCTTAATAGCCTCCTGAAGAGCCAAGTATCCCGGAATAATATGAACTCCTCCGTGCCATCCCTGAATCATGATAATGGCGAGTTCTCCCTTATAACCTTCATTTAAAGGTGTTGGTGCAATGTAATATACTGCCGGATCAACGCCCTCCAAAGGGTAGATAGAGGCTGTCTGCTCAGGCTTTTGAGCGCAACCAACAAGCATTAACAGTAGGGCAAATATACCCATCTTAAGGTTGAAAATAGCTTTCATAATGTAATGAATTAAGGTTTCTTACTCAAGTTCAATCTCCTTGAAGAAAGGAGGGCAGTGGAAGCACGGCTGTGGAAGGTCGATAGGCTGCCACGAGAGGAAGTGAGGCTTGGAGAGGTTGTCGCCACATTTGTAGAGATTAACCTTCAATTTCAAGCCATCCCAGCTCTCCACCTTGTGCTGGTGCATAATCGAGGTTGGAAGTCCCAACATCAACGACCACTTATTCTCGCCTACACGCTCCTCGAACGGCTCGGTGCCGAGCGATGTGTGGCGCTCAACCTGCGATAGAACGCTCTCATCGGCGTGGATTACATCCTGCCCCTTGGCGCGGTAGCCAATCAACATCTTGCCGATGCATGTGGTCTCCACATTGTAGTACGCCTCGCCATCGAGCGAGAGGAAGAACTCGCAGCATGAGTCGGTCCAAACCTCGCCATTATCCTCCGCTACGCGGGCTGCAGTGTAGCCCTCTTCGACATCGAAGCGGAGATACAGTTTGTCGCCCGTGTGGAACATTCTGAACTCAACCTCAGGGGCATATGGATACTCTTCTTTCCAGTTGCAGCAAGCAACTTTCTCGGGTGCAATGCCCTCGAAAACCTCGTCGAGGGTGCGACCAGCCAAATCTATCTTTGCAACCTTCATTATGCCAAGTATTTTGCGGTTGTAGTCTTGATTACCTCGCACATCGCCTCATACTGAGCCTCGATGCTCTTGAGGAGGGCATACTGCGCGTGTGTACGCTCCAAGTTGTGGAGTGGCGACTTAATCTTATAATATGTATCACCATTGATGTAATCCATCAAGAAACGCAACACCTGCTCGAAGGTGATGTAGCGTGCCGAGAATGCAAGGTGATCCAACTCTGCCTGGGTGAGGGTATTCGCCTGCTGCGAGAGGTAGCCGTCGGCATAAGCTGCGAACATCGGCAACGAGAGCGATACAGTCGAGAGGTCTGTTGCATCCTCTGTGCCTGTATTTGCGTAGGTGCGGATAGCATCACCAAAGTCGTTCAATGCAGGTGCCGACATCACGGTGTCCAAATCGATTACGCAGAGTACATTGCCCTGTTTGTCGAAGAGGATATTGTTGATCTTGGTATCGTTGTGAGTTACGCGCATCGGAATCTCGCCGGCCTCAACCTTTGCCCAGAATGCGAGCATCTCCTCGCGGCGCGACTCAATCCATGAAATCTCCTCAGCGAGCGATGCTACACGACCCGCTGCATCCTGCGCGATAGCCTCATCCCACTGCACAAAGCGGTGCTTGATGTTGTGGAAGCCCTTAATAACCTCAGCCAATGGCTCGGTGAAGTCAGCCAGCTGCGACTGGAACTTACCGATACCCATACCGCCCATACGAGCCAAAGCCTCGCTATTAGCCGAGTCGTAGGCTACGGTGTCGGCGATAAACTCGCAAACTGCCCAATACTCGCCCTCCTCGTCCACATGGTAGAACTTGCCGTCGTGGGTCTGGTTGATAGTCATCACCTCGCGCTTTGTGTCGCCACCCTCGGCAGCCACCTTTGCACGGATATGTGCAGTTACGCGGTCGATATTATCCATCATTGCAGGCACATCCGGGAAGATAGCCTTGTTTTTGCGCTGAAGGATGTAGTTTGGAGCCTCACCCTCGGTGTGAACGATAAATGTATCGTTGATAAAGCCCTGTCCAAGCGGTGTAATCTCGCTAATTGTGCCCTCGAGTACGAACTCGTTGGCGATTTTAAGAAGTTTCTCAGTCATAGTTGTATATTGTTTTATTGTAGTTTCAGTCACTACAAAGTTAGTAAATAATTATGGAAAAACAAAAAAAATCGGACGAGTTGCCCCGCCCGATCTCTATTCTTTAGCTAATGGCTAATGGCCAATGGCTAAAAGCTAATTAGTACACCAACTCGTCGCTTTCACCTCCGAAACCCGGAAGGAGAACGCTATCGCCATAACCCTTTTCGGCTACGACCTCGTAAATCTCAAATTGTGGTTTCAAGTAATTTTTCATAATCGTAACAGTGTTAAAGGTTATTAAATAGTTGGCTTAGTCTCTAAGTATGTACAGCCATCGTAGTTCTCGACGCCTGTCCAATCGGTTGTACCACCAAAGATGTAGTCGAAGTAGTTGTCGGCAGTGATTGGGGTGAGCTTCTCCTTCTTCGTCTCATCCTCAGGGTCAATCTCTATCACCGCAACATTACCGCCAATCTTACAATCCTTGGCAACGACAGCATCCTTAACGCGTGCTACACCTGTAATCCAACCCACATTGTAATCAGGTGCGCTGATTTTACAGTGTGCAGTTGCATTGATGATTGGCTCCTCGGTATATCCTGCAATACCACCGACATACGAAGCGTCAGTTACGCCTTCGAATGTGCCAACAATGGTGATGTCGCCAATATTTACTGCATTCTCGTAGCCGGTACAAGTAGCACTGCTGGTAATCTTTCCTACGATACCACCCACGCAGAGGTTATTAACGGTTGTTGTGACATATTCATTGCCGACAACGATATTGCCGCTATTGAAGATATTCAAAGCGTTGTTGCGATTGTTGTTGTTGCGTGCGTCCAATCCTATAGCACCGCCAACATACAAAGAGCTCTCTGCAGTTTTGCAATTTCCGCATACTGAGATGTCCATATCGCTTGTACACAACGACTTGTACTCAGCCTCCTGTCCTTCATAGCCAATAAGACCTCCAACGCCTACATAGCCGGCCAAATCGCCTTCAGAGTAGTTGTTTTGGAATGTGATGGAGCCTGATGTGTGGCAGTTGTCCAAAGAGAAGTAGTTTGCACTATTATATCCGACAAGGCCACCGATAGTTGCACGGTTGCCAAATGAACCAACCAATGTAATATCGCCGCTGTAGCTGCAGTTTTTAAATGAATTCATGTATGCGCTGGCATTTTTAGCTCGCATATATCCGTATATACCTCCGACATACAACAAGTTGTCAATTTTTCCATTGATAGTAATGTCGCCGCTGACAGCATAGTCTGTTATCGAAATCTTTGTTGTCGAATTACTCTGGGTATCTCCAAATCCGTGTG
>JAFZDR010000044.1 GCA_017561105.1 Alistipes sp.
AAATGGAGAGACATACTATTGCTATTATTACCAATTTGGCAACGAGTGGGAACCAGATACAATTTGGTGTAAGATATACAACGACCGTTGCCATTGGGGATATACCACAGACCACGGAAATATGGGGATAGGTATTGCACTGGTAATGCTTCCTATTTTAGCCGTAGCAACCATTGCTGTTTGGACTATTCTATTGTATGCAACTGCGGGAATTATTTATTTGATTAGGAAAAGCCGAAAAAACAATAGTGCCATTCAATGTTATTAAGCAATCTATGATTGCGCTTGCCATTAAGGGCGTAGCCCGAATGCCATTAAATGCCATTTATAAAAAAGCTAATTTCAATTTTTAACTATGTTATACCACTTTTTTGACTTTCTGACAAGCAACTTCGACCTTCCGGGTTCGGGAGTTATGCGTTATTTGAGTTTCCGCTCGGTTATGGCGGTGGTATCTGCATTGCTTATCGTAATCTACTGCGGTAAGAGCATTATTCGCGCTTTGCAGCGTCATCAGATTGGCGAGAGCATCCGTGACCTCGGTTTGCAGGGACAGCTCGAGAAGAAGGGCACTCCTACAATGGGAGGTATCATCATCCTTCTTGCAATTGTTGTTCCGGTGCTGCTCTTTGCGCGATTGGACAATATCTACACCATTTTGTTGCTCGTTGCCACAATCTGGTGCGGTGTTATCGGCTTTTTGGATGACTACATCAAGGTCTTCCGCCACAACAAGGAGGGCTTGCAGGGTCGATTTAAGATTGTAGGACAGATTGGCTTGGGCTTGATCGTCGGTACCGTGATGTGCTTCTCGGAGGATGTTGTGGTGCGCGAGCATACAACTGTGCCTATCGAGCAACAGATTGTCGATGAGCAGACCGGCGAAACAATCATTGTGTCGTCGCAGAATATCCGCCTTAGTGAGGATGCTATCAAGACCACGCAGACTACCATTCCGTTCGTCAAGGACAACGAGTTCGATTACAGCTGGTTGGTTGGTGGTAACAAGACCTTGGCGTGGATACTCTATGTACTAATCGCAATTTTCATCATCACTGCCGTATCGAACGGTGCAAACCTCACGGATGGCTTGGATGGCTTGCTGACGGGAGTGTCGATACCTATTGTCGCGGTGCTGGCAGTGTTGGCATACCTCTCGGGTAACATCATCTATGCCGACTACCTCAACATTATGTATATCCCTAACAGTGGAGAGTTGGTGGTATTCGGTGCTGCTATGGTGGGTGCGTTGATTGGCTTCTTGTGGTACAACTCCTTCCCTGCACAGATCTTTATGGGCGATACAGGCTCACTCGCCATTGGCGGTATTATCGCGGTATTTGCCCTCTGCATCCGTAAGGAGTTGCTCTTGCCGCTGCTCTGCGGTGTTTTCTTGGCCGAGGCGTTGTCGGTTATGGTACAGGTGTCGTACTTCAAATATACCAAGCGCAAGTATGGCGAGGGTCGCCGCTTGCTGAAGATGTCGCCACTGCATCACCACTACCAGAAGCAGGGCCTTTTCGAGACCAAGATTATGATGCGATTTATGATTGTGTCGATTATCCTTGCGGCACTCACTCTTGCAACTCTTAAAATTCGATAACGATGGCAAAGTTTATAGCAGTTCTCGGTGGCGGAATTAGTGGCTATGGCTCGGCAATTCTCGCCAAGAAGCAGGGCTTCGATGTGTTACTCTCGGACATGGGCACAATAGCACCTCGCTATCGTGAGCGCCTCGACGAGTGGGGCGTGGAGTACGAGGAGGGTGGCCACTCGGTGGAGCGTATCCTGACCGCATCGGAGGTTATCAAGTCGCCGGGTATTCCCGATAAGGCACCTCTTGTAAAGGCCTTGCGTGAGAAGGGCGTGCCCGTAATCTCGGAGATGGAGTTCGCCTGCCGCTATATGGGTAAGGCAAAGACAATCTGCATCACCGGCTCGAATGGTAAGACCACTACAACATCGCTTATCTACAAAATTATGAAGGATAGCGGTGCAAATGTTGCCCTCGGAGGAAATATTGGCGAGTCGTTTGCCTATTCGGTGGCAACTGCCGAGTACGATTGGTATGTCTTGGAGTTGAGTTCGTTCCAGCTCGACGGAATGTTTAAGTTCAAGGCCGATGTGGGCGTGTTGATGAATATCACACCCGACCACCTTGACCGCTACGACTACTCGTTCGAGAAGTATGCCAAGTCGAAGATGCGTATCACCCAGAATCAGAACTCGCGCGACTACTTCGTATATTGCGCCGATGATGAAACCATCTTGCGCCAACTCGAGGAGCACGATATCAAGGCTCGCGAGTTGCCGTTTATGGTGCATGCAGCTATCGCCAGCGGTGCAGGCGATGCCTATCCGACCGATGATACAACCTTTGTTGCAACGGTGGGTAAGCAGTCGTTGAAGGTCGATATTTCGCGACTTAAGATAAAGGGTCAGCACAATACCTACAACGCTATGGCGGCCGCTTTGGCAACCTTGGCAGCGGGCGTAGCACCCGAGCAGGTCGAGAAGTCGTTGTACGACTTCAATGCTATCGAGCACCGCTTGGAGCCTGTCGGTACAAAGAATAATATCGAGTATATCAACGACTCGAAGGCTACAAATGTCGATTCGGCGTGGTATGGCCTCGAGAGTATGACCCGTCCAACCGTGTGGATTGTAGGTGGAACCGATAAGGGTGCCAGCTATGCTCCACTCTACGACTTGGCACAGAAGAAGGTGCATACAATGATATGTATGGGTCTGGATAATAAGCGCCTTGAGGACTCTTTTGCGGGTGTTGTGCCTAATATCATCTCGTGCCACTCGTTCGAGGAGGCCATGGATGCTGTTGTGCGTTCGGCAAAGGAGGGTGATGCAGTGCTGCTCTCGCCGGCGTGTGCAAGTTTTGACCTCTTCAAGAACTACGAGCAGCGCGGCCGTATGTTCAAGGAGTGGATTTGTGAAAACATCCTCAATAAGTAACAATAATGAAGCAGAAGGAAGAGGAGAATATCGTACAAGAAGTACCTTCAATACTCGTCAAACGCCGCTTGCTGCCGGGTGACAGGGTGTTGTGGGCTATTGTCGTGATGCTGTTTGCCATCTCGTTGGTTGCGGTCTATACCGCATCATCGAAGCTCGGCTTCACCGATGGCACCATCGACCGCGAGTTCCAGCGCCATATCGTTACCATTGCAGTGTCGTTGGTCTGCATGTTTGGCTGCTACTTTATCGGAGCCAAAGTTATGCGCATGTTTACTCGTGTAGTCTATGCGGGTGTCTTTCTGATGACCCTTATTCCCTACTTCCAAGCGCCTATAAATGGAGCGCACCGTTGGTTGGATTTAGGTTTCTTTATGTTTCAGCCGTCGGAGTTACTGAAGATTACCACCATTATGCTGCTTGCGGCGCAACTCTCGTCGAAGCACCATATGATAAAGAAGATTCACCTTCTGCCTACAACCTTCGATGTGCGAAAGTGGTTTGTAGGACGCGAACGATCGATTATTTTCGACGAGATAATACCAATTCTCTACCCTATAGCGCTGACTTGTGCCGTTATTCTGCCCGATGCAACATCCTCGGCAATACATATCTTTACGGTGTCGTTTGTGATGCTCTTTATTGCGGGAATACGCTTCAGCGAGTTGGCTAAGTTTATCATTGTTGCCGCCTTTGTCGGTCTGACAATGCTCTTTACCGTAGGTCGTGGCGATACGGTTGTCAGCCGTATCAAGAGCTGGGTTGGTGTCGAGAATACGGAGGGTGGCAAGGATGAAGGTAAAGATGCCTACTACTCGCGTATGGCTATTCAGAATGGCGGAATTTTTGGAGTTGGTGCGGGTCGCAGTATGATGCGAACAAAGCTGATGCACCCCGAGAGCGACTATCTCTTTGCCATTGTGGTCGAGGAGTTCGGATTGTTGCTTTCGTCGGTGATAATTCTGCTCTATTTGTGGCTATTCTTCCGCTCGTTACGAATCTTCGAAAAGTGCGAATGGCTCTATGCTGGACTGCTCGCCGTAGGTCTTGCACTTCTGGTTACGAGTCAGGGCTTTCTACACATCAGCGTAGCTCTGGGCATACTCCCCGAGACGGGACAGAATCTGCCATTTTTGACTCACGGTCGTACCGGTATGTTCTGCGCCTCGATAGCGGTAGGACTAATTTTGAGCATCAGCCGCCAGGTGGAGCAGGGAACGCTTGTGCCACCTTCGCAGCAGGGTAAAAATAAACATATCTAACAATGGAAGTAAGACTCGATAAATATCTGTGGGCAGTACGAATCTTCAAGACGCGCAGCGATGCGGCAGATGCCGTGCGCAATAATCGTGTGCTCGTAAATGATGCCTACGCCAAGCCTTCGCGCGAGGTGAAGGTAGGGGATAGAATCTCCGTAAAGCGCACTTTGGTAACCTATTCGTACCTTGTGAAGGATCTTGTCGTAAATCGCCAACCCGCAGCCAAAGTGCCCGATTTCTGCATCGACACTACACCGCAGAGCGAGCTCGACAAACTGAATAAACCGCGCGAAACAATCTTTGTATTCCGCGAGCGTGGTACGGGTCGTCCAACCAAGAAGGAGCGCCGCGAGATAGATGCGCTGATGGATAGTTTCTACTACGACGATGAGGAGTAATAATATAGGCTGACCCAAAAAGTCAGCCTATATTGTTTTTACCTCTTCATTACCTCGTTTTGTCGGTTGATACTCTCGATATGGATGGCATCGAGAAGTGTATGGAGGAAATTCTCGCTCAATCCCAACGACAAGCTAAGGGTTAGAGCTCGCTCGGTAATATCCTCCCAACGAGCCTCCTGCAAGATGCGGACATCGTTCTCGCGCTTGATACGACCAATATTTTCAGCCACATTCATTCTCTCGGCAAGGAGTTGAAGAATCTCGCGATCGAGGCTGTCAATCTGCTCACGCAAGCCCATCAAAGCTATCTGGAAAGTCTCCGAATTCGACTCTCCGGCACGCCATTTGAGTGCGTCGAGTAGTACGTTAAGGGCATCAGGGGTGAGCTGCTGCTTGGCATCGCTCCACGCTACATCAGGGTTGATATGGCTCTCGATCATCATACCGTCGTAGTTCAAATCGGCAGCCTGCTGTGCGATGTCGGCGATATACTGACGACAACCGCAGATGTGCGAAGGGTCGCAAATCATCGGCAACTCAGGCATGCGACGACGCATCTCGAGGGCGAGGTGCCACATCGGGGCATTGCGCAAATGACCCGCTCCAAAGCCCGAGAAACCACGGTGAATAAGGCCGATATTCTTTACTCCGCAAGCTGCAAGACGCTCCACAGCTCCGCACCACAAATCGACCTCGCCATTTACAGGGTTCTTCACGAAAATAGGCTTGTCGGTACCGCGCAACGCCTCGGCAACCTCCTGCATCGAGAATGGGTTTGCTGCAGTTCGTGCACCAATCCAAAGAATATCGAGATCGTATGGCGCTGCACTCTCCACATGCTTGGCATTTGCCACCTCGGTAGCGATTGGCAAACCGGTCACTTCGCGTGCTTTGGTGAGCCAAGGCAACGCATCGACTCCTGCACCCTCGAATGTTCCGGGTTTGGTACGAGGTTTCCATACACCTGCACGCAATACATCAACTTTGCCTGTTGCGGCAAGGCCCTGAGCTGTCGAGAGAATCTGCTCCTCGCTCTCGGCGCTACAAGGTCCGGCGATAATAAAAGGTTTCTTTAACTCCATAGTATCTATCTTTTATCTAAAATTTTTCGTATTGTGTTAGCTCTCTCTATTGTTTGACGGATCTCGTCGCGATTATCCTTCTCGAGTGCCTTGCGGAAGATCTCGAGCTGGTGGATATACTCGCGCAGAACATCCAAAACATTATACTTATTCTGCATCAGAATAGGAATCCACATCTCGGCTGACGATTTTGCCAGACGCACGGTACTCTCGAAACCACCACCCGCGAGGTTGAGTATTGTTTCGCTCTCGCGCTCCTTCTCGAGCACGGTGGTTGCAAGGATAAACGATGTTATATGCGATATGTGGCTTACATATGCTGCGTGGGTGTCGTGCTTCTCGGCCGACATATACATCATCTTCGAGCCTATCGCCTTGAAGATGCTCTCAACCTTGGCTACGGCGTCATCATCGGAGCGCTCAGCCTCGCAAATTA
>JAFZDR010000045.1 GCA_017561105.1 Alistipes sp.
GGACCCATAGGACTGAGGCTAAAGCTCTCTGTACCTGTAGGAATACCATTGATAGGGTTAGTTGTATTGGTATGCGAAGCCAATCCGATGCTCATAATCTCCTGACCGCTGAAGTCTCCCTTATACTCAACACCTCCGGCATCGAACTGAACACGAAGTTTTACCGATGCACCATCCTTGAGGTTACTCAACGTTGGCGTGTCAAGACGGCCGTGGTGATAAGAGCCGAAGACCATTACAATATTGACCACCTGATAACGCACATTGATGCGCGGACAAGTACCTACGCCCAACAAGAAGCGTGCAGCATTCCAGCCCTTGTGGCTCATATATCCGTCGAGCGAAACACCTGGCTGGTTACGCTCATCAGCTGCAACACCGTTGTCGCCATAGCTCTCGCCCGCAGTGTGGATGCACGAGAAGTCCTCCTCGAAGAGATATGGAACAGTCAATGCAGGAACTACATTCACATCATCGCCCAAGTTCGACGGCATTGTAAAGGTCGAACTTACGATTGCGCTCTTACTCTCGAATGTTGCGGTGAATGTCTTACCGCTGTATGCCGTGAGCTCCGATGCGCTGTTAGCTATATAGTCGTATCTGTTCTGCTCGTTTGCGGTAAATTCAAACTTCTTTCCATCGTTTGCGGTAATAGTAATCTTCTCGATGCTCTCGCCGAGGTTGTTTGTACCAATCGAGAATCGGAGCGTAGGACGCACCTTTGGAACGCTAAATGAGAGCGGTGTGATGTGGCCTGCAGCAAAAGTCTTCATAAACGAAATACTCTTCTCGACAGACTCTCTGCCATCAACTCCGTATGCCACCACCTTAACTCTACCAATAACCATCTGCGGGAAGATTACTCCCCAAACATCCTCGCCGACGCCTGCACCATTTGCGCAGTTGATGACGAGTTCCTTCGAGCCATTTGCGAGTGTTGCAGCAGACGCTGCGTTGGTGATATTAACAGACACATCACCTGTCACATTACCCGGGAAGGTAAATACGAGCTTGCCCACATCGACACCCAAGTCGTTCTTGGCGATGTTCACCTTCAAGATGTGCATCTTGTGCTGGAAGTCGAGCTCCAACTTGTTAATCTCATCCGACAAAAGCTCCTTGCCCTCTACAGGTGTTGCGACCATGATGTCGTATGCACCATTAAACAAGTCACCCTGCTGGGTAGCAGGGATAGTGTAGGTGGCTTTGTTGTCTGCATAGCTCTTTGGCTGGGGAGCTACGGCGTAGTAGGTGTAATCACCCTCCTCCATCAACTCGGTCTCAGCCGTAAATACTGCAGATTGGAACGAATGCCAAAAATACATCATCGAGAACTTTGCGCCGTCCATCTTTCGAACGCCCTCTTTGTTCTCTGCCCATAAAGCAAAGGTGTCGCCCTCTATCCAAGAGGCTCTACCCTCTGCATCTACCGTCGTTCTGCTCATTTCGATAGGCAGACCGATGGAGAGTTGCGACTTTGCAACCTCGACAGCCTCGCTGTTGTCGCCCGACTGAGAGCAACCCCCGAGAAGCAATCCCATTGCAAATAGCGCTACAAAGTAGATTTTCTTCATAGTTATCCAATTAAAATCGGCGACAAAAATAGGTTGGTTATATTTCATATAAAAATAATTTCAACGAATGCGCTGTTTTTTTCAATGAATACCACCTCTCGAAAAGGGCGATAAAATAAATTTCGATCCTTTGCTCGCCAAAACAACAAAAAAAACATATCTTTGTTGCAGAATAACAACAAACTACACTTCACGAATATGAAAGTTCTGTTCAAAGCATTTATCGTATTGGCCGTTACGGCTGTTTCCGTATCGTGTTGCGACAATGTAACCTTCTACGCATCGACCCTCCCTGAAATCGAGGGTGTTACCGCCGAGGCAACCCCTCTGCGCAAGGGCAACGAGTGGGAGGTTGGTGTTAAGGTTAGGAACACTACAGATAAACCCGTAACCATCAAGGTTATGTTGGCAGCCGAGCCGCGTTTCGAGGCTTCGAGCTACCTCTTCCCGGGCATCAACTACAACGGCAACGACTTTGGCGAGAATCTCCATCTCCCCGAGAACTATGGCAATACCAACCGCTCAATTCCATTCCCGCAGGGTTGGGAGTACGAGGGTGAGCCATGGGTGTTTTCGTACGATAGAGGTTCAATTCCTTCGTGTACAATCTCGGAGAACAAAGACAAAGTCTTTGCACTCTTCGCTTCAGACCGCGATACACTCTCGTATGTGAGCTCTTGCTCGATGGTGAAGTTGGAGGACAACTCCTTCCGCCACATCATCTATTGGCCTATCACCGAGGCTCCGCTCTGCTACTCCGACAAGAAGAAGTTCTCGGAGCGTATCGATAACTACATCACCCTCGCACCGGGTGAGGAGTTTGTGGCTTCGGCAAATGCTTTTATCGGCCGACCAAAGATCGAAAACTACGGTTTTGCCGAGGTATTGCCCGTAGCGTGGCGCAAACTCAACCACAAGATCGATGCTCAATGGAGCGTGGATGAGGTGTTGGCATTCGACAAAAAATATCAGGATTGGAGCCGTCGTCAGGACGATAAGGGCTATTGGTATGCGGGCATTCTCGACGATATGAAGTTCCGCGCAGGTTACTATGGCACAGGACTCTCCGAGGAGGGCCATACCGTAGAATACTACGAGAAAAATCCCGACAAGAACCACTGGTTCCACAACGATGTCGAGGAGTCGAAGCACCTCAAGCCGGGCGAGTATGTCAAGGGTTATGGTCGCGAGCTCGGTTTTGCAGGTCAGAGCTTCCAGATGGCTCGCCTATCTATCGAATACGGCTTCCGCAACAACTCTCCGCAGGATGTCGATTTCGGTCTGAAGGTATTGCGCAGCTGGATGGCTACTCGTCGTTTCGACAGCGGTATCTTCAAGAGTAATCGCAACCGTGGTCACAGCAACCGCGACGCATCTAATATGGGTTGGGCAATGAGCGAGTTGTCGCGCGTGGCGGAGCTGCTCAACAAGAACGGAATGGACGGCTCGGAGTTCCTCGATGCTGCAAAACCTACCGTAGAGTGCGTTTTGAAGGGTATTCGCGAGGATGGTGCCGTAGGCTCGGTGTGGAATGGCGAAACGGGCGAGGTTGTCACCTACAATGGTGATGGAGCAGGCTTTGCCTTGATGGGACTTGCACGCTACCACCACGCTACGGGCGATGAGCGCATCCTGCCGGCTATCGAGAAGGCATTCGACTACTACTACAATAAAGATATTAACCTCTTCCGCTGCTTTGGTGGTGCAATGGATTGCTCGAGCATCGACAAGGAGGGTATTCAGCCATACTTTACCACCGCAAAGTATATGTACGAGCAGACGGGCAAGAAGAAGTTCTTGGACTACGCTCGCAAGGCGGCATACTACTTCGCATCGTGGATCTACATCCACAACCCAATCTACGACGAGGACGACGATATTACCGTATTCGAAGCTCGCCCTACAGGTGCAAATATAGTAGGCGTGGAGCACTCGGCAGTAGATGAGTACGGAGGATTGCTTCTCAATGAGTATTTGTGGCTTGCGGAGGTTGATAACGAGCCATTGTGGCGCGAGATTGTCGAGCTTATGTGGCGCAATGGTACCCACGGCTTTGCATACGAGGGTCGCACCATCTGGCACGGTCTTGAGCGTCCGATTGGTGCAAAGAGCGAGGCTATTTTCCCTTCGATTTGGAGCAAATATCGCACCCTCCCGTATAAGCGCGGCAGTATCAACGACCACCTCTCGGCGTGGGGCGGAGTCTATCGCACCGCCTCAATCTACGAGATGAGCGAAGAGAATTTAGCGTGGCTGAAGGAGGCTACTCAACCTGAGAAATAAAAAATATGGTCGGCAGATTCGCCGACCATATTTTTATTTGAGGTACTTATCTAACCACCCGAAGAACTCTCGGTTCCAAACGAGTGAGTTCTGCGGTTTGAATACCTGGTGAGCCTCGTTCTCGAACGACACCAATCGCGAAGGAATACCACGCACACGCGCTGCAGTAAATGCCTGGAGCGACTGAGTGTAAGGAATGCGGTAGTCGCGCTCTCCCGTGATAATCAAGATAGGGGTATCCCACTTATCCACCGCCTTATGTGGCGAGTTGGCGTATGAGCGCATAGCGGTCTTGTTCTTCTTATCCCAATAGGTGCCGCCGTAGTCGTTATTGAGGAAGAAGAGCTCCTCGGTCTCGCCATACATCGACTCGAAGTTGAAGATGCCGCAGTGGGCGATAAACGCCTTGAAACGCTTCTCGTGGTGGCCTGCCAAGTAGAATGTCGAGTAGCCGCCATACGATGCTCCAACGCAGCCCAAACGCTCCTTATCGCACCACTTCTCCTTTGCCACATCGTCGATTGCGGCGAGGTAATCCTTGATATTCTGGCCCGAATAGTCGCCCGAGATCTGATCGAGCCACTCCTGACCAAACGAAGGTAAACCGCGACGGTTAGGTGCCACTACAACATAGCCTTGTGCCGCCATAAGCTGGAAGTTCCAACGGTAGCTCCAAAACTGCGAAACAACACTCTGCGGACCACCCTGACAGTAGAGCAGAGTCGGATACTTCTTCGATGTGTCGAAGTCGGGTGGAAGAATAACCCACACAAGCATCTGCTTGCCGTCGGTAGTCTTAACCCAGCGCTTCTGCACCTCGCCCATCTTGATATTGTCGTAAACAAAATCGTTCACAGCAGTAATCTTTGTCATTGCGCCATTTGCAAGGTCGAACTCAAAGAGTTCGCTTGCCATCGAGATAGTCATCAACGAGCCTATACACTTCTCGCCACGCAACTCGAACGAGTTGATATCGTGGTCACCCTTTGTGATAACCTCTACAGCGCTCTTGCCGTCGGCCTTTACGCGACAAATCTGGTGTGTAGCCTCGATTGGAGCGATAAAGTAGATTGTATCTTCGTCAGCCCACACTACATTCGATGCGTTGTAATCGAAATCGGCAGTAATATACTCCACCTTACCCGAAGCCACATCGTAGATCATCAGGCGCGACTTGTCGGCCTCGTTGCCGGGACGCTCCTGCGAGCAGAAGGCAATCTTCGCACCGCTTGGCGAGAATACAGGGTACTTGTCGTAGCCCACAAATGCGAAGTCGGCGTTGCCCTTACAGATATTCTTTGTTGCGCCACTCTCGAGGTCGTAAACATAGATATCCGAATCGGTTGATACGGCATACTCTACACCTGTCAATGGCTTGCAAGTGTAGGCAACCTGCTTGCTATCAGGGCTCCAAGCCACCTCGGCGTGGTCGAAATATGGTGCAAGTGGTGCATCCCACGCGCTCTTCTCGCCAATAATGTCGACGCCCTCGCCGACACCGTTTGCCAACAAATCGGCAACGAAGATGTGGAGGTAATCGCCCTTATCCCAATAGTCCCAATGGCGCACCATCAAATCGTCATAGATGCGAGCCTTCGACTTATCCATATCGGCATAGACATCGGCCGAGTTGATATCCTTGGCGTGTACAAACTTGGTGTAGCAGAGGTGCTTCTCATCTGGCGAGATACCGAAGCCCTCGATACCACCCTCGATATTCGATACCTGCTTAGGCTGCGAGCCGTCGGCCTGCATCTTCCACAACTGCATCTCGCCGCTGCGGGTTGTTGCAAACCAAATATCCTTGCCGTCAGCGCTCCAAACAGGCGATACCGATGTTGCCGAAAGGTTGGTGAGCTCCCTCTCCTCGCCGGTTGCGAGGTTACGGCTCACAATAACCGAGATACCACGGTTCTCCGCCATATTGTAGCGGGTGAGGGTATAGAGTACGCTCTCTCCGTCGGGCGATAGTGCATGCGAGCCGATACGACCCATCTTCCACATAACCTCGGGAGTGAGGCGTGCAGCAGCAATCTCCTCGGCGGTCAAAGCATTGTCAATTTTGAGGGGTTCGGGGGCTGTATTACACCCTACGAAGCCCAAAAGTAGTGATGCCATAGCGATAAATTGTTTTCTCATATCCATCTTTTTCGGTTAATTTTCTTATCTTTGTATCCCACAAAACTCATAACGAATGCGTACAGATATATATTTTGCACATAAATTACTAATCCTCACCGATACTCCCGTAGAGATCGACGATTACTATCGTATGCCTTCGTCCGAACTTTCAAGGGCGAATGTACTCAAAATTTTCGAAACCGCCAACACTATCGTCGTTCTCGACTCTATGATTGAGCCATATATCGAGCAGTTCTTCAGCGAATTTAAGTGGGTAGAGGCTGCCGGCGGATTGGTCGAAAACGAGAAGGGCGAAACCCTGATGATCTATTGTTACCGCCATTGGGATCTCCCCAAGGGTCATATCGACGAGGGCGAGAGTGCCGATGTGTGCGCCGTGCGCGAGGTTGCCGAGGAGACAGGTGTCAAAGGGGCAAAAATTGTTCGATTTTTGTGCAATACAATGCACGCTTACGGCGTTTATGGAGTATGGGAGTTGAAGCGCACCTCCTGGTTCCACCTTATAGCTGAGAGTTGTCCGACCAAGCCTCAGAAAGAGGAGGATATCGCCATTGCAAAGTGGTGCTCGCCCGAGGAGGTCGAGGAGAACTTGCGCTCGACATACCCTACAATATGTAATGTGTTCGCCACAAAAAATAGGTAGATTATGGTAAAGATTCTCTGGGTAGATGACGAAATAGAGTTGCTGAAACCGCACATTATGCTCCTCCAGTCGAAGGGGTACGAGGTGGCAACCTGCAACAACGGCTACGATGCTATAGATATGGCGTCGGAGGTGGCCTACGATGTTATAATTCTCGATGAGATGATGCCCGGAATGACAGGTCTTGAGACCCTGCCGCTTATCAAGGATATCCGCCCGACAACACCTGTGATTATGGTAACAAAGAGCGAGGAGGAGGATATTATGGATAAGGCGATAGGCTCGAAGATTGCCGACTATATCGTCAAGCCCGTGAACCCTTCGCAGATGTTGCCACTCATCAAGAAACATGTTCACCCCCAGAAGCTTGTAACCGAGCAGACTACCGCCGATTATCGTGCCGAGTTTGGTCGCATCTCGCTCTCTATGCAGAATGCATCGACCTTCCAGCAGTGGTGCTCGATATATCGCAAGCTCGTAAATTGGGATATCGAACTCTCGGGCGGTGATGAGTCTATTCGCGAGATTTTGCAGTACCAGAAGACAGAGGCAAACCGCATCTTCGGCCGCTTTGTCTGCAACAACTACAAGGATTGGATCAACTCGCGCGACGAGGATACTCCGGTGATGTCGCATACACTTATGCGCAACAACATCTTCCCCGTAGTTGACAACAATACCAAGACAACATTGCTCCTTATCGACAACTTCCGCTACGACCAGTGGCGTGCGATAAGCGGAATGTTGCGCGGCTATTTCGATATCGCCACCGACGACTTCTACTGCGCAATTCTCCCTACTGCAACACAGTATGCACGAAATGCCGTTTTTGCCGGCTTGATGCCGCTTGCAATAGACAAGCTTATGCCCAACAAGTGGCTCAACGACAATGAGGAGGGCGGTAAAAATCAGTACGAGGAGGAGTTCCTCGCACGACAGATTGCCCAATCGGGCAAGCGCTATAAGTGGTCGTTCGATAAGCTTGTACGCCCCGAGGCGGGTCGCAAGCTGATTGACAACATCCACCGCATCTACGATGCCGACTTCTCGGTTATCGTCTACAACTTCTTAGATATTCTTTCGCACGCGCGTACCGAAACCGAGATTATACGCCAGCTCACCGAGGATGATGCTTCGTTCCGCTCACTTACGTGCTCGTGGTTCGAACACTCGGAGCTCTTCACACTGCTAAAACTCCTCTCGGAGCGCGGTCATACGGTAGTTATAACCTCCGACCACGGAACTGTGCGTGTAGATAACCCGGTGAAGGTTACAGGCGACCGCGAAACATCGACCAATCTGCGTTACAAGACAGGTCGCAACCTCGCCTACAACCGCAAGGAGGTGTTCGAGATTACCAAGCCTGAGGAGGTGCAGCTCCCTGCGTCAAACCTCACCTCGAGCTATATCTTCGCCTACAACAACGACTTCCTGGTCTATAACAACGATGCCAATCGTCATATCCGCTACTACCGCGACACCTTCCAGCACGGAGGTATCTCGATGGAGGAGATGATTGTGCCATATATCGTTCTCTCGCCGAAGAAATAAGGAAGTTCCACAAACAAAAGAGGCTGTCGAAATGACAGCCTCTTTTGTTTGTGTGGTGTATTTAACTACAAACCATTTTTAATATCCTTGATTCGCAACTGCAACGACGCCTTACCGCGATAGTTGTTCTCGACAATCTGGTAGCAGATATCGATTGGGCGACCTGCGCGTACCCACTCGTAGTGAGTAGGCTGCTGGAATGCGATGGTCTGCATACGCGCAGATGGTGCTGCACGCTGTGTCAAATCCATTCGCAAGTGCTCCGCATCGGCTCCAACCAACTTGGCATCGCCATTATTTACGCACTGCTCCGATGCAAAGATCGGAAGGTTGTTGCCCGGACCAAATGGCTGGAAACGGTTCAGCTCGCTGAAGAAGTTAGTCGTAATATCCGAGAAAGAGAGCATACTATCGATCTCCACCTGCGGAATAAGGCTCTTAGGGTCGATATTCTCCTCAACAAACTTGTTGAAACGACGCTTAAACTCCTCGACATTCTCAGGCTTCATGGTCAAGCCTGCAGCATACATATGACCTCCGAAGTTCTCGAGCAAATCCGAGCACGACTCAACGGCCTGATAGAGGTCGAAGCCTGCAATCGAACGAGCCGAGCCTGTAACAAAGCCATTGCTCTGAGTGAGGACAACGGTTGGACGGTAGTAGGTCTCGATAAGGCGCGACGCCACAATACCCACAATACCCTTCATCCAGCTCGGATTGTATATTACAATACTCTTCTGCGCCTTCAACTGCGGATTATTCTCCACAAACTCGTGCGCCTCGAGGGTTACAGAGCGGTCCTCCTTCTTGCGATCCTGGTTATAGTTGTCGATACCCTCGCCCAACTCGCGTGCTGCCTCCTCGTTACCCTCTACGAGCAACTTAACAGCGGCATATCCACCCGAAGGAACCGAATCCTCAGGGTACTCATCCATACGCATACGGCCTGCAGCGTTGATGCGTGGGCCAATCTTAAAGACGATGTCGTCGATGGTTATGTTCTGCTCCTCCAAGCCGCAGATGCGGATGATCGAAGAGAGACCCTCCGATGGTGAAGCATTCAAAATCTTCAAGCCATAGTGCGCCAAGATGCGGTTTTCGTCAGTCAGTGCAACGATATCCGAGGCAATACTTACAACCAAGAGGTCGAGGAATGACTCAATCTCGCTGAACGGAATGTTGTGCTTCTGGGCATACGCCTGTACCAACTTAAAGCCTACACCGCAACCTGACAACTCGTCGAACGGATAGTTGCAGTCGGTGCGCTTCGGATCAAGAACTGCTACGGCACGAGGAATCTCCTCGGCCGGAAGATGATGGTCGCAGATAATAAAATCTACCCCTTTCTGTGTTGCATAGTCCACCTTCTCGACAGCCTTAATACCACAATCGAGGGCAATAATAAGCTTTACCCCCTTCTTTGCGGCAATGTCGATACCCCTCTTCGAAATACCATAACCCTCGGTATAGCGATCAGGGATGTAGAACATCAGATTGTTGTGTCCGATGTGGCGGAGAAATTTATATACGAGCGCAACGGCCGTAGTGCCATCTACATCGTAGTCGCCATAGACCATAATCTTCTGGTTTTTGGCAACCGCCTCCTCCAATCTCTCGACCGCACGCTCCATATCCTTCATCAGGAACGGATTGTGCAGATCTTCGAGGCGAGGATTGAAAAACTTCTTCGCTTTGTCTACTGTGTCTATGCCTCTTTGTACTAATAGGTTCGCCAATACCGTAGGAATTCTCAATGAAGTGGCAATGTGATCCACTGTCAAAGAGTTGCCCTGTGGTTTGACTACCCACCTTTTCTGAATAGGCATACTCGTTAATTTTTATATATATTTTTTCGTATTTTATATTCATATCTCAAAAATACAACTCGTTGCCGCTACGCTTTATTGCTCTCGCTCGAGATTAAAATTAGCCAGCAACTTCTTGCATAATACCTGGCTCGCCTCCTCGAAATTGACCTCGCGGCCCAACTCCTTCGAAATAGAGGTTACACCCTTGTCGATAAATCCGCATGGATTTATCATTGTAAACCATTTGAGGTCGGTCGAAGCGTTCAACGCCAAGCCGTGCATCGTAACAAAGCGCGATGCCTTGACACCTATGGCGCAAATCTTTCGCCAGTTGCGCTCCACCGTCTCGCCATTCGGCAACTCGACCTCATCGCAGAGCCAAACTCCGGTTGCACCCTCCAAACGGCGACCATTAATGCCATACTCGGCAACCGTTTCGATAATGCTCTGCTCCAAAATCTCGACATAGCGACGCAATCCTATGCCCAACTTTTCGAGGTCGAGGATCGGATAACATACCACCTGTCCCTCACCGTGAAAAGTGATGTCGCCACCACGGTCAATATGATAAAACTCCGCTCCGAGTGCCTTCAATCGCGCCTCGTCGATAAGCATATTGCTCATATTGCCGCTCTTGCCGAGTGTATAGACTGCAGGGTGCTCCACAAAGATTATGGTGCCGGCATGCTCACTTCTGCCGCCCTGCTTTGCGAGCAGTTCGTTGAAGAGCTTCTGCTGATAGTCCCAGCACTCCTTGTAAGGCATTCGCCCTACCCATTTGCAATCTACATGCATATCAAAATTCAAAATGCAAAACTCAAAATGCAAAATTCGTAATGCCGAATTGTGAATTGAGAATTCGCAATTAACCCTATGTAAATCGAGATGTGAGCAACACTTATCGTGCCGCCTTGATGGAGGAGATAGCCTCGTCAGCGAGGTACGATGAACGCACCAATGGTCCGCTTGCGCAGTAGTCGAAGCCCATTTCGAGAGCTAATTGGCGGTATCGTTCGAATGTTTCGGGGGTGATATATTCCGCAACGGGAACCTGCTCCTCCGAAGGTCGAAGATACTGTCCAAGGGTTACAACCTTCACGCCTGCATCACGCAAGTCGCGCAAGGTCTGCAAAACCTCCTCTTCGCTCTCGCCAAGTCCTACCATCAATCCGCTTTTGGTCGTTACACCCCTCTCGCTCATGTAGCGCAGTGCCGCTAACGATGTACGATAGGTCGCTTTAGCGCGTACAACAGGTGTAAGACGCTCCACGGTCTCGATGTTGTGCCCAATAATATCGGGCATCGAAGCCATCACCACCTCCAACGAGGCCGGCTCGGCATCGAAATCAGGAATAAGGAGCTCAATTGTTGCGTTTGGATTCTTCGCTTTGATGGCCTCTACGGTCTGCGCCCAATGCGCCGCACCACCATCAGCCAAGTCATCGCGAGTAACAGAAGTTACTACAACATGCCTAAGTCCCATAAGGCTCACACTCTCTGCCACCTTTTGTGGCTCCACCGGATTTGGAGGCAACGGCTTGCCTGTTTTGGTTGCGCAAAAACGACAACCTCGGGTACATACATCGCCCAAAATCATAAATGTGGCTGTTCGTTTACTCCAACATTCAGCCTTATTCGGGCATCGTCCGCTGCTACAAATCGTATGGAGAGAGTGTTCTTGCACTATGCGAGCAACCTCCGCAAAAGTATCACTTCTGTGGAGTCTGATTTTTAGCCAATCAGGCTTTCTCGCAGGCGCTTTTTCACCATACAACTTCGGCATTCTTTTTTAAGTTCACTATTCCTATTGGCGCAAAAATAATAAAAAAAACTGGAAATTAAAAGCGTAAAGCGAAAAACTTTTAGTTTTTTATAGCTTTTGGACTAACAGGAGCATTTCCCAAACCCGTAAAATCGGAGATAATTGAGCCATTTTTGAGATAAACGGAGCAGTTTATTTGAGCACATATATCGATACAATTCTTGTCAGAAGTCGTAAGATGGGTGCATCACACGAAGACCGAACTCTGATTTTCAGCTCCAAATCTCCATAAAACCATAAATGATTGAGCTGTTTTTGAGATAAACGAAAAGCCCGATGCGCAGCATACTAAGGCGTATGTGAGCAATCGGGCTATTGAAGAGCAGCTCGAAAAGAGCCAATCAGAATGGTTTTATTCTACAGGGATGTTTTTGTTTACATTCTTAGAACCTACCAACGCATAGTAGAGGAGGAATGCAAGACCTGCAACGATTACCCAGTAGCTTACGAGGTAGCTGCTTGTGAGGTCTACAACGAGGTTCTGAACGAATGGGAGAATACCACCACCGCAAACCATTGCCATGAAGATACCAGCACCCTTCTCGGTGTACTTACCAAGACCCTCAACCGCAAGGTTGAAGATGCCGCCCCACATTACAGATGTGCAAAGACCGCAGAGTACGAGCAATGCTGCATTTACAGGAACTGATGCAAAGCCGAAGCCTGCAGTACCCTGGAATACAGGGAGATTAACAACAGTCTCAGGATTGAGGAACATAGCGCCCAAAACGAGAGCCAAACCTACACCCGAAACAACTGTAAGCATAGCCTTAGCCGAAACCTTTGCACCGAGAGCAGCACCAACAAGACGACCTACGAGCATAAGCAACCAGTAAGTAGCGGTAACTGTTCCTGCGATAGCCTCAGCACCCGACTCAACATTCAAACCGCCATTCTGCAACCACTTCTGCAATACATTCGGAATACCTACCTCAACACCTACATAGATGAAGATTGCAATAGCACCGAGAACGAAGTGACGGAAAGACATTGGACCATACTGCGACTTCTCCTCAGCCTTAGCCTCAACTGCCGGATTCTCAGGAATCTTAGTGAGGAGGATAACAACGAATGCTACAGCAAAGATTGCGAGAGCGATACCCATGAGTGGGAATACCTGGCTGATCTGAGCCTTAGCAATGCTTGGTACGAATACACCTGTGAGGAAGATAACTGCAGTACCCATCAACGAGTTGAACGAGCCACCCACCTGAACGAGCTGGTTACCACGGTTACCACCGCCACCGAGCTTGTTCAACATTGGGTTAACCACGATGTTGAGCATACACATAGAGAAACCTGCAACGAAAGCACCCAAGAGGTAGATGCCGAATGCGAGGTTACCAGCCAAAAGACCTGCAATTGTCTGGATACCAACACCTGCAAAGCCTACAGCAACAGCCAAGAGAGCTGTCTTCTTGTAGCCATACTTCGAGAGGAGGTTACCCGCAGGGATACCCATTACTGCGTAAGCGATAAAGTTACACAATACACCGAGAGTACCCATCCAGTTTGCAACCTGGAACTGGTTCTTGAGGATATCACCCATAGGTGACGCCAAGTTTGTAACGAACGAGATCATACCAAAGAGCAAGATGCACACGATGATCGCCGGTACATTCGAATTTTGTTTTTGTGTCATAGTTTTAATTAGTTAAAAGTTATAGTGAATTGAAATTAGTTTTCAGTTGTCTGTTTCTATCTATCGCGTTCAACAACATATTTGCACAAGGCGAGCAACGCATCGCGATACTCCGACTCCTCGCAAACCGAGATTGCCGACATTGCACGCTGCAAATATGCCTGAACGGTTGCCTTTGCCAGCTCGACGCCGTTATACTCCTCGACCTTGCCCTGGATATAAGCTACCGACTCCTCGCTCTCGGCGCAGAGTGGAAGGTGGCGCATAATCTCCGCCTTCTCCTCCTCCGAAACGCGCTCCAAGACCTCGATAAGCGGAAGAGTTATCTTGCGCTCACGCAGATCGTTAGCTGCCGGTTTGCCGGTATTGTTGTTTGGCTCGTAATCGAGGATGTCATCCACGATTTGGAACGCCATACCGAGCATATTTCCGAATGTACGCATCGCCTCAACCTTGTCGCGTGAAGCTCCTACCGAGATTGCTCCCACCGAGCCACACACCGAGAATAACGATGCGGTCTTCTTGTATATTATGTCGAGATAGTTGTCGCGTGAAGTATCCATCTTCGAGGCGTGGTCGCTCTGAATAAGCTCGCCCTCGCAGAGTGTTGACATTGCACCGATAATATGGGTAAGGAGGTCGTACTGACCGCTTTGCAAGCCGATATTCATATTGCGAGCGAGGATATAATCGCCAATAAGCACCGCATTGCGCGACTGCCAGCGAGCATTCACCGAAGCGCGACCGCGACGGAGATTCGACTCATCAATTACATCGTCGTGGATAAGCGATGCCACATGAATCATCTCGACAAGCATAGCTGCCAACATTGTGCGCTTGCCGAAGTTGCCTGTAGCAGATGTTGCACCGGCTGCGAGCATCACCACCACGGGACGCAAGCCCTTGCCTCGCGAAGAGAGGACATATTCGAGCATTTCGCCGATGAGAGTGCCCTCGGCTTCGCTGAAATTCTTGCGAACAAAGGCGTTGAACTCCTCAATTTTATCACCCAACGGGCGGCGAATTTGATCAAGTGTTGTAGTCATAAAAAGTCCTATATCAGAACAAAGGTAGTGATTTTTCGGGAGAATTGCCCCAAAAAGGGAAATTTTTTCTACCTTTGAGCGTTATTTATGCGCATATTATGGAAAAATTCAAAAATATATTACAAAAATCGTTGCCTTCGATAGTGGCAATTTTGGTTTTTGCAGTAGTTTCAATCATCGGTTTTGCACCACAGTTGGAGGGCAAGGTTTTGCCTCAGCACGACATCCGTCAATTTGACGGAATGAGTCGAGATATCCGCGAGTGCCGAGCAGAATTCGACGAAGATCCGCAGTGGACAGGCGCAATGTTCTCGGGCATGCCTGCCTACCAAATCAACATCAAATACCCTTCGCAGATTATCAAACGCACGGTAGACTGGGTACAATCGCTCTTCGCGGGCCCTGCGGCGATGCCGTTTTTTGCAATGGTTGCCGCTTTTGTTATGGCTCTGCTGATGGGAATGTCGGCCTGGGTGGGCCTGATTGTCGGCTTGGCTTATGGCCTTTCTACCTACTTCTTCCTGATTATCGGAGCTGGACACATCACCAAGATGTGGGCTTTGGTATATGCCCCTGCAATGTTGGGTGCCATTCACTACACCTTGCGACAGAATATGTGGCTTGGAGGTGCTCTGACCGCACTTTTTGCATCATTGGAGGTAGGCGCCAACCACCCGCAGATAACATACTATTTCGTCTTGGCGGCAGCAGCGCTCTTTATCTCGGAGGTGGTCTATGCTGTCAAGGAGAAGCGCTACAAGGATATTGCTAAGCGCACCGCAGTGTTGCTCGGAGCAGCCGTTTTGGCGCTCGGTGCAAACTTTGCTCCACTCTACTACACCATGCAACACACCGCCGACACCACACGAGGAGGCAGCGCATTGGTTGCCGAGGGCGAGCGCAATGGTCTCGATATCGACTACGCAACCGCTTGGAGCTACGGCATCGGCGAGAGCTGGAATATGCTTATCCCCGACTTTATGGGTGGCGACTCGGGTGCAACATTCTCACGCGACGGCGAGGTGGCTGCAACACTCAACGAAATAGGCTTAGACAAGCGCGTTGCTCAGCAACTTCCGACATATTGGGGCGAGCAGCCATACACCGCAGGTCCGACCTACCTCGGCGCGGTGGTAATCTTCCTTGCACTGCTCGGTTTAATCCTTGCGGCACCACGCGATCGCTGGTGGATTTTGGCAGCTACAATTTTGGCAATTCTCATGTCGTGGGGTTACCACGCAATGTGGTTTACGGAGCTATGTTTCAACCACTTGCCACTATACAACAAATTCCGCGCAGTATCCACAGCATTGGTTATTGTGGAGTGGAGCGCACCTCTGTTGGCGGGCGTTGCTTTGTGGCAACTCTACAAGCAGTGGGATAACAAAAAAGCTCTCACTCGCGCAGTCGTTATTGCTGCGGGTGCAACTGCAGGAGTCTGCCTTATCTTTGCGGTAGCAGGCTCGGCGATGTTCGATTTTGGTCGCGAGGCCGACGGAGAGATGATGAGCGAACAGTTCCGCGAAATGCTCTCGGGTATGGAGGGTGGCGAGGCCTATATCTCTCGTGGATTGCATGCAGAACTCGGCTACCAGACAGCCGATGCCATGGCAGCAGAACGCGCCTCGATACTCTCGGCCGACGCTTGGCGTTCGTTTATATTTATCGCATTGGCGGCACTCCTTCTTGTGGGAGCATTGCGCATAGACCAGAAGTGGCGTAAGTGGGCATTGTGCGGTTTGGCGGTGCTGATTGTGGCGGACATTCTGCCAATAAACCTCCGCTATCTGCCATACGATACATTTGTGGCAAAGCGCAATACCGAAATCAAGCCTACGGCTGCCGATAAGCAGATTATGGCCGATAAGGAGTTGGGTTATCGCGTAATGAATTTGACCGTGTCGCCATTTAACGACGCAACAACATCCAAGTTCCACCGCTCGATTGGTGGTTACCACGGTGCAAAGATGGGTCGCTACCAGGATATTATCGACCGCTACTTAAACGAGGGCAATCAGTCGGTAATAGATATGCTCAACACCAAGTATTTTATCACAAACGAAGGTGTCATCAAGAACGAAACTCGCAATGGCGCAGCTTGGTTTGTACAAAACATAGAGATTGTGGAGAGTGCCGAAGAGGAGCTATCTGCATTGGGCTATATCGACCTGAAAACCACAGCAGTAGCCGAAGCGGGTGCACCACGACCACAGATTAAGGGTGCGGGTGTAATAGAACTCGTCGAGTATCGCCCTAACCGCCTTGTCTACGACTACACTTTGACCGGCGGCACAGGCGTGGCAGTATTCTCGGAGATCTACTACGACAAAGGTTGGCAGGCCTATGTCGATGGCGAGCCTTGCGACTCGTTCCGTGCCGACTACCTGCTTCGTGCAATGGTTTTGCCCGAGGGTTCACACCGCGTAGAGTGGTGTTTCCGCGCTCCAAATTGGAATTTGGCAACAACCATAACTCTTATTTGTTCAATTTTGATTATCTTCGCACTCGCAATAACCACACTTTTCAAGAAAAATGGCTTCTGCACAAAGAAACATATCGCGTAGAGTTCGCTTCTCATACGCCACCTCGACTGTCAGCATGACACTCGTACTGTTCCTGCTCGGAGCGGTAGGCTTTATCATTGCAAACCTCTTCACCACAACCAAGCGCATGCGCGAGAGCGTAACCATGATTGTGGAGTTGAAAGATGGCCTTTCGGAGGCCGAGCGCGACACCGTAGCGGTACGCCTTGCCGAGAGCGATATGGTCGCCTCGTTGAAGTTTGTATCGAAGGATGAGAAGATGGCAGACGAGGAGTTTAAGCGCGTATTTGCCGTAGATATCAAGGGAGTTTTGGGCGAGAACCCTCTGCCCGACTCATACGATGTAACACTCTCGGCTCTCTCATCGAACAAGGAGGGACTCGAAGCCTTTGCCGAGGAGGCTCGCAAAATCGAGGGTGTGGATTTTGTATCCTATCCGCAGAGTTTTATCGAGGAGATGCACACCTCACTCGATATCATGCAGCTGATAATGGTTGTATTCGGCGGAGCACTACTTGTAGTGGCAGTTGTGTTGTTGAACAATACGGTACGCCTTGCGGTATATGCCCAGCGCGAGCTTATCAACACCCTGAAGGCTGTGGGTGCCACAAAGTGGTTTATAATGCGTCCGTTTGTAGGTCGTAGCGCACTACAGGGACTTTTGGCAGGAGTTTTGGCATCGTTGCTCTTTGGCGGTGCGCTCTACGCACTCGACTACGCCGTACCTGGAGCGGGACTCTTCCCTCGTTGGGAGCAGGCGGGTATTCTTGCCGGAGCGATGGTTGTTATCGGCGTTGTGGTTGCCGTAGTATGCACACTACCTGTCGTAAACCGTTTTGTAAATATGAAGTCGAATAAAATACATCTTTGCTAATATGAGAAATTGGTGGAACACAATGGTCGCAAAGTTCAACAAGATAAGCGACAAAAACGATAGCACAATGCCCCTCACAATGCGCAACTACGCATTGCTGCTGGTGGGTGCAGTGGTTATAGTTTTGGGATTTGTACTTATGTCGGGCGGCACGGTTGCCACCCCTGAGGAGTTTTCGTACGATATCTTCTCGTGGCGACGAATTACCCTTGCTCCAATCCTTGTGGTAGCGGGCTTTGCCTTCGAGATATATGCTATATTGAAGCGATTTTAGCTGAATGCTATCCGTCTTAGCTAAAAGAAAATAGAGTGTCTTGACAGGACACTCTATTTTTTATTTCTCTCAAAAGTTGATAATTTTAGGCTTTTACTTTCTTTTCTTTACAACCAACGCACTCATAACCCTGCGCTCACCCTCATGATCAAACAACTTGTTGTCGCAAGGGTGGTTCAATATGCCATGCTTCTTGCTCC
>JAFZDR010000046.1 GCA_017561105.1 Alistipes sp.
CAACAGAGTTAAATCCGCCCTCCGGAGTGTGGCACCTCTTGCCCTTGCCGTTCAGAGCCACCGAATAGAGGTCGCGACCAAGCGGCGAACGCTCGGTAGATAGGTAGTAAATTCGGTTTTTAGCAACACCCACAACCGAAGCCACCTGCCACTTACCTGATGTAACAGCCGACAAGCGACCCTTATCTACGCTATGCAGATAGAGGTGGTTATATCCCGTTGTGCTCTCCTCGCTAACGATAAATCGTTTATCGTCGATAAAACGAATTGTGGCCGACGATGGTCGCTCCACATAGGTCGATGAGCGCTCCTCATAGATTGTTCGCAACGAGCCGTCATTTTCGCGCATAAGCACCTCGAAGTGATTTTGAAGGCGATTAACACGATAGAAATAGAGTTTTCCGTTCGGAGCATAGGCGAGGTTAAGGATATATTGATCCGCATTCTCCCCTACTGCAACCTGCTCGCTCTTACCCGATGCAACATCATAGATGTGAAGTGTTACAACCGAGTTTTTATCGCCCGCTTTAGAATATTTGAACGAGTAGGCCTTATTGTACAACTTATCGTCATAGCGCATCATCTCGAAGGTAGGCACTTCGCTCTCATCAAAACGCAAATAGGCGATCTTCTCGCCATTTGACGATACGGCATAGGCTTGGGTGAAGCCATACTCCTCTTCGTAGACCCAATCGCTTGTGCCATTGATGATTTTGTTCCACTCGCCATCAGTTGTTACCGCCTTCGACGATGCGTTAGCAATATCGTAGAGGTAGAGATTATTCTCTTTGCTATAAACAAGTCGCTTGCCATCGGGCGAGAAGGTTACATCGCGCACCTGCTCCAACACCTTGCGTGCCTCGCCCTGCAAATCGGCAAGATAGTAGTCTGCCGTTGCTGAGTGGCGATAGATTGGTTTCACACTCTTTGCATCGGCAACCAAAAGCTGTTTCTCATCTGCCGAGAAGGCATAAGAGGAGATATTGAAATCGCCCTTAAGCAAAACCAAGCTATCGGCCCTATCTGCATACGAGCAACGCACAATTTCCTTACCCTTAATAATTGTAAAGTGTTCGCCGTCAGCCATTGAGCGCACACCGTAAATAGCACCATTTGCAGCGCGACACTTGACAATATCGGTATATTTTATGGTTGAACCGAAGGTAGCAGCAGTAGCGAACAATGTCGCTACTGCCAAAATAAATATCTTCTTCATCTAAACTATATATTTCACAGGCTGATTAAATATCATCCACATTGAAGTCGTAATCGAGGCGCTTACCCGTAACAAACTTCGAGTTATCCATCTTGGTATTGAACTGCTCGACAGTTACGCGCTTATTAGCCTCGTATGGCGGAGTGAGCGGATCGAAGTTAAGAGCGTAGTGGATAGCCGACTCGAGCACCGAGATAAGGTTCTCGCGCGAAATCGACTCCTTACCAAAGCTCATTGCTCGCACCAGGTTTTGGCGCTTGCCCTCAACGAAGAACATCTTCTCGCGGTTGATAAAGATGCGACCAATCAGATAGCCCTCATCTGCCGAGCGGTTAAACTTGAACGAGTCCGAAAGGAAGTCGTAGATATCAATCACACCGCAGTAGGCATTAGCCTTATCCACCTGCACATACTCGTTCTGCCAGATAATATGGTTCGAATCGAAGCAGAATACATCGGTATGCATACGCACGATAAGCAGATCCGACGCAATCTGGAGTTGCGCCTCGAACTTACCACGGTCGCGATACTCGATGCGGACACGACGGTCGAGCTTTCCGTCCAACGCATCGTCAATCTCCGATGCCATCTCCAACATTGCATCCTTGAACTCTCCGAATACCGAGAAGGTATTGTCGAACACTCGCTGTTTGAGCGAGGACTTGTCGATAATATCCGACAAGATTTTCTCACGAAGTTGAGCCATAGTATTTATCTATTATTTTCTATTTCAATCTGATTATATCACCCTTCTTAACATCCTCGCCGGCACGCATATTATTGAGCTTAATGAGCGACTTAAGGCGTATACCGTAGGATTGCGAGATAGAGTACAAATTCTCGTCGCGCACAACCTTGTGCTGCATCATATTGCCTTGCCACTGGGTCTTCTTGCGCTCGATATATACGATATTACCCTTAGCGAGTGTCGCATCCTTGGCTACATCGTTAAATTTGCGCAACATCTTCGGCGAGATATCGAAAGCGTTGCCCACCGACTCGAAGGTATCACCCTCCTTTGCCACGACATAGAAGGTGTGGTTGGTACGATAAACGCCATATCCTTTGTGCGAATTGACGGTTACACGGAAGGCGTTAGGGTTAATCTGCTCGTCCGAGGTAGCAATATTGCTCTCAAACCATGCCTCGGTATTTGCAGTTGCATTCTTTGCTGCAGAGTACATCTTTCCGCCATTCTCCTTGTCGAGCAGGTAGAGTTTCATCGACTCGATAATCTTTACCAGACGCTCGGCATAGTCAGGAGCTGTAGCGTAGCCCGCAGCCTTCAATCCTCGAGCCCAGCTGCGATAGTCATCTGACTGATAGATAAAGAGCGAGTCGTAACGAGGCGACTGATCGAGGAAATCGGCATGATCCTGATATGATGCCTCAACCGAAGGATAAGCACGGAAGCACTCGCCCTTGGCATCGTCGTCGTGATAGACCTTATCACCCGTCCACGACTTCTTACACTTGATACCGAAGTGGTTATTCGACGACTTCGAAAGATGGCTGTTTCCGCTATCCGACTCCAAAATTCCCTGAGCCATGGTAATACTTGCAGGGATACCGTAACGCTCCATGTGAGCGATAGCTATCGCCTTGTACTTCTCTACATACTCTTCGCGCGTTTGGCGCTCCTTGGCTGCAGCCGATACCGACACAACACCGGCAAGCGCAAAAAGCAAAATTAAAACAGATCTCTTCATATATTACAAATTTACATTTCCAACCAAGGTCAAACCCACATCCGTATGGGGTTTGCCGTCGAAGGTTACATTATTAAATTTCACATTGTAGATACCGTCGCCCTCAATATCCGACGGAGCCTTCATATATATCGGCATCACAACACTATTCAGATTGCGGAACGAGATATTCTCGAAGAGGATATTCTCGATGCGATACCCCTGCGACTCCTTATACGAGGTCTTAGAGTTGTCGCGCACTGCAATATGTATAGGCTGGCCGTTATAGCCCTTTGTCCACTCCACATCTATATTGCGGAATGTGATATTGCGCACAATCTGCTCGCTCTGCGAGAGAATGCGCATCATGCCACTCCAGAAGGTGCGGGTATTGTAGCGCTTGAATGTGAAGTCATCCTCGTAGTGGAGCGAGTTTGCCATACCGATAATCTCGCAATTCTCCACGCGAATATCCTCCATAATGCAACGAGGATTCTTTGCACCCGTAGCGTGCCCTCCAAAGACAAACGGACGGCAGTTTGTCCAAACAACCGAGTTAGTCAGCACCAAATCGGAGGTTGGCAGCCCCTTTATATACTTTTCGTCATCCCACAAGAAGCGAATACTATCGCAGTTGTTATAACCGCAGAAGCAGTCGTCCTGACTATGGATATAGCTATTATTTACGCGGAGATGCTGCGTGTTGATAACATTCACGCCGTCGCCATTCTGTGCCGAGGAGAACATCTTCACATTCTCGACATGGATACCGTCGGCATTGCGAGCAGCAATACAGCGGAAGTCGGTGATAATCGTAATATCCTGCACCAACACATTCGAGGCATTCTCATGAACATATATTGCCGGCACAACATTCTCGCGGAATGCACCAACCAGCTCCCCCTCGAAGTTCTTATCAGCACCATAGCAACGGTCCAGCAAGTTGATAAATCCTCGACCCGAGATACGGGTACCCTTTGCTCCTCGAATATCTATCGCCGCACAGAGGTGAGCACCCTCCTCTAATACAACCATTGTATTATCCTCACGAATGGTCAGCACAGGAGCTCCGTACTCGTTGAGTTTGATATGCGGGTTATTCGCCGCAGTGTGGTAACCCCTCTTAAAGCGAATAATGTGATCGAAACGGCGCATATTCAAAAGATGCTTCGAGTCGTCATCAACGAGCAACGACAATGTACGCACCACATCGCCATCGGGCACAATCATCAACTTTGCTCCGCCCTCAACCGAGAAAACTGCCTTGCCATCGACCATAGTCGCCTCTACCCCACGCCTTTCGGG
>JAFZDR010000047.1 GCA_017561105.1 Alistipes sp.
GACGAGGTTGAGGCTGTAGTTTTGACACTCGACCGCGAGGAGCGCAAGATGTCGCTCGGTATCAAGCAGCTCACAACTGATCCATGGGAGAATATCGAGACTAAGTACCCTGTAGGCACAAAGTGCACTGCAAAGGTTCGCAACTTCACCAACTTTGGTGTATTTGTTGAGATCGAGGAGGGTATCGATGGTTTGATCCACATCTCGGATCTTTCGTGGACTAAGAAGGTTAAGCACCCAGGTGAGTTCACTCAGGTAGGTGCTGACATCGAGGTTGTAGTTCTCGAGATCGACAAGGAGAACCGCCGCTTGAGCCTTGGCCACAAGCAGTTGGAGGAGAACCCATGGAACGAGTTCGAGCAGCAGTACACTGTTGATTCGGTTCACACAGGTACAGTTGTTGAGTTGACCGAGAAGGGCGCTATCGTATCGCTCGGCGAGAACATCGAGGGCTTCGCACCAGCTCGTCAGTTGGTTAAGGAGGATGGCACTTCTATCAAGAAGGGCGAGACTGCAGAGTTCAAGGTAATCGAGTTCTCTAAGGCTACTAAGCGTGTAACTTTGTCGCACACTCGTATCTTCGAGGAGGCTAAGCGTGAGGCTGTAGCAGCTGAGAAGGCAGAGCGTAAGGCAGCTGCAGAGGCTACAAAGTCTTCGGTTAAGAAGATTCAGCAGTCTGTAGAGAAGACCACTTTGGGTGACATCGCTGGTCTTGCAGAGTTGAAGGCTCAGTTGGAGAAGAAATAATCCAAAAGAACTTAACTTTTTCCAGGCGATCTCTTCGGAGGTCGCTTTTTTTGTTTTATTCAAAATAAATTACTACATTTGTAAAGCAGTCCGCGAGATTGCAATATAGTTACGCAGAGAGTGTAAGTTTATTCTCACGATGGAATCTGGAAAATTCAATGGAAGAGAATTGGCAAACATCTTGCTGCGTCATACCGCTTGGTATGGCGTGGAGTTGTTGCTTATTTTATTCCAGGGGCATTCCAGAGCCACATCGTTAAGATAAGTTTCCGGCACCACGCTTTCTTTTTTTTTTATTTTCCCCATTAGGTGCTGATGGGCGAATAGTAGAATCGATGTTCCATGCAGTTTATAAAAATGGAGTAGTAGTAGAGAGATGTTCATTCGAGATGCTGCCAAAATCCGAAGAGGTACTCTTCTTTGCCAAATCCGAAGGGGACAAATCGCGTACAGAATACTCCATAATTGACTCTTGCGGTGAGCCGAGAACCCTCACTCTCAACGGATGCCGACTAATCGGTTGTGAATTGAGCGACTATCAAGGATATCCATACATCAACCTGGAGTTTGAGATATCGGGTCATGGCGCCGAAAAACTACAAATATGGCGCGAGGAGTGGAAAGAGCTCGGACCACTATCTACAATAGCCCACATAATCGGAAGAATAAACCAATGCGGCTACACAATTTACCTCGAGGTGCGAGAGTTGGAGAAAGAGAATCGTCAATTAAAGTGGGAAAACAAGGATTTAAAAGAGGACATGCAGGGGCTGGAAAGACATTGCCACTATTTGAATGGAGAATTGATGAAAGCCGAAGACCAACTAAAACACCAACAATAAAGCAGCCTTGTTAGGCTGCTTTATTGTAAAAGCCAATGGCTAATGGCTATAATCTTTGAATATTCGCAAACTCCTTGAGCTGCGCCACCAGCTTTGGCAAGCCGATTGCTGCACGCTCCTTCTTGTGGTAGATTTTATTGCGCAAGAACGGAATCTTAGGCACCGACGGATCGACAACATAGATTGGTACATCGTTGTTCTTGACCCAGCCGACCAACGACGCTGCAGGATAGACCGCCAACGAGGTACCCACAACAATCAACAAATCGGCCTCCTTCACGATATCTCGCGCCTTGTCGAACATTGGCACAGCCTCGCCAAAGAATACAATATGAGGTCGCAACAGCGTGCCGTCGGGAGCAGTTTCGTCCAACGTCTGATCGCGCAGACCTATATCTATAATATAGTCGCTCGCATCGTTGCGCAACTTTGTCAATTCACCGTGTAGGTGAGTTATATTTGTCGAACCCGCCAACTCGTGAAGGTTGTCGATATTCTGCGTTACAATCTCAACATCGAAATATCTCTCCAACTCGGCCAACGCCTTATGTCCTGCATTTGGCTGCTTACCCGCCATTTCGCGACGACGCATATTATAGAAGTTCACAACCTTGGCTCTGTCGCGTTCCAACGCCTCGGGGGTGCAGACCTCCTCAATCTTATAGTTTGCCCACAAGCCGTCACTGCTGCGATAGGTAGGAATACCCGAATCGGCACTTATGCCCGCGCCTGTCAATACAACTATCTTCATAGCCTACTTCTTAAAATAGATATCCAACAACTCCTTGGCGGCGATAAATGAGCTCAACTTTGCGCTTAACACGCGCTCCTCGACATCGGCAACACGCGCCTCAATCTCGGGGTTGAGATAGAAGTGGCTCTTCAACGCCTCGTTGATACTCTCGTACATCCAATACTTATTCTGCTCGTTGCGGTGGTGCTGGAAGTAGCCATTACCCTTGGTGTGCTCGAGGTACTCCTCGATACCCTTCCATATCTCCTCCAAGCCCTCGCCCTCGAGTGACGAGCAGGTGTAGACCTTGGCCCTCCAATCGCTCTCAGGGGTTGGGAAGAGCTGCAATGCATTCTGGTATTGGCGACGCGCCAACTGCGCCTTCAGTTTATTCTCACCGTCGGCCTTGGTGATAACCATCAAATCGGCCATCTCCATAATACCGCGCTTAATACCCTGCAACTCGTCGCCTGCACCCGAAATCTGGAGCAAGAGGAACATATCAACCATCGAATGAACTGCCGTCTCGGACTGGCCGACACCTACGGTCTCGATAAAGATAACATCAAAGCCCGCAGCCTCGCACAGCACAACCGTTTCGCGAGTTTTACGCGCCACACCACCAAGTGAGCCTGCCGATGGCGAAGGGCGGATAAAGACATCCGGATTGTTGCAGATGGTCTCCATACGGGTCTTATCGCCAAGGATAGAGCCACCGCTACGCTCCGACGACGGGTCGATAGCCAAGACTGCCAACTTGTGGTGCAACGATGTTACCATATTGCCCACAGCCTCAATCCAGGTCGATTTTCCCGCACCCGGAACACCCGTGATACCGATACGCACCGACTTGCCCGCATAAGGCAGACAGCGCTCGATAATCTCCTGCGCCTGGGCGTAGTTATCGGGATTATTGCTCTCGATAAGGGTTATCGCCTGCGAGAGTATGGTGATATTACCCGCCAGGATACCCTCAACATACTCGTCGGTTGTCAAACGACGACGACGCTTCTTAACAAAATATGGATTTACTATCGGCTGATCGGCAACACCATCTGTTACCGAAAGTGCGCTATCGTGGTGCATATCGCGGTACTCACCACGCTCAAAATGCTCTATCTTTGTGTATGACATATCTTATTATTCTCGTTTCTATCTTCTCAAAGTGGTTGTAACACTCTGGCGGCCATCGTAGAAATAACGCGCCGAGATAACCTTAACATCCTCAGGAACAGCTACAGGCTCGCTCCAGAGTGCATCCTTCTTGGTTGGAGTATCCTCACCGAAGGTGTAGTGAATCTCGCCACCGAGGAAAGGTGCATTTGCCTCCAACTTGCCATCCACAATTTTCAAACCAGGTTGTGCAATGTGGTAGCCAACCTTCTTGCTGCTAAGGTATGGCAACTCCTTATTTACAAGTATCGAGTAGTAGCAGTCATAGCTACACTGCGGTGTTGCATTCCAAGCGCGGTCGAAGTTACCCAAGCCCTTAGGGAATACGAAGTGCTCAACACGCGAGCTCCAAATCTGGGTCTGAACACCGATAATGCGACTCTTATCCTTCATCGGATATGCAGGGTTGAACGGATCGAGCGAGAAGGCAGTCTTAGTGTCGATTGGACCTGCCCAACCGTTACCAACCTCCTGCTTATTGAGGGTGTGCATCTCCTCCATATAGGTAGTCTGGCAGTTCGACAATACCACATTCACGCCATTCTCCACCGCCTTCTGCGCGATAGGGAGCATACGGTCGAATCCCCAGAAGTTAATCCATGCGCACGACTTAGACATTCTCTTCCAGGTCGGTTTGTCGAGGTGCTCGACAATCTCGTGCCAGCCGCTAATCTTAATACCTCGTGCCTCGGCTACATCCATGGTACGATTTGCGAAGTACGAATAGAACACCTCCAAAGCGTCGGCTCCCTTTGGAGCCTTTGCGAGCAACGCCTGGCAAGCAGGCGAGCCAAACCATGCACCCTC
Source organism: Alistipes sp. (assembly GCA_017561105.1). Lineage (GTDB taxonomy): Bacteria > Bacteroidota > Bacteroidia > Bacteroidales > Rikenellaceae > Alistipes. Next base: position 4,303 of record JAFZDR010000047.1, read on the forward strand.
AGGCACTTCGTCGCCACCGATATGAATCTCGGTGAGTGGAGCACCGGCCTCGTTGTGCATCTCGATCAAACGATCGAATACAAGAGCCATAAAGTTATATGTTGACTCTATTCCGATATCAAAAGTATTGTCGCCCACGCCCTGCACCGATGCAAATACCGACTTATCCTCGGGGTGTGTAGGAGTGTAGCGGGTATCGCCTGTGCGACGCTCGTATGCTCGCAACGCCTCAACAACTGCACGGCTATGGCCCGGAAAGTCAATCTCAGGCAAAACGCGAATCTTGCGCTCGGCAGCATACTTAACCAAGTTGATATAGTCCTCGCGCGAGTAGTGGCGATTGTTTGCGTAGCTCATATCGTTCTTATCGAAGGTTGTCGACGACATAATCGCGCCATCCTCCTTATACCAACCCTTGCCGTCAGGTTGCGGAATCAGACTGCGAGCACCAACCTCGGTAAGCTCTGGAATATCGGCAATCTCGATGCGCCAACCATAGTCATCGGTGAGGTGCAAATGCAACAAATTAACCTTATAGCGAGCCAAGAGATCCACCAACTTATACATCTCCTCCATAGTCTTATGGCTGCTTGCGAGGTGAATCATAAAGCCACGAATATCAAAGTCGGGATAGTCCTCGATAACCATATTGCGCACTACAGTGTCGTTGGTCTTGATGTTCTCGAGGGTAGTAGCTGCGTAGTATGCACCATACTCGTCGGCAGCCTCAATCTTCACACCACCATCCAAGGTGATGCGATACCAACCCTTAGGGTGCTTCTCGTCGAGCATCTTAACCTCGGCGGTCGAACGCTGCCAAGCCGACAAATCGGTAGTACCCTCCGCGCCATAAACAATGCTCTTTGGATATGGTACAATATGTTCAGGTGCAGACTTCGACATTGTAACCTCGGCATTAGTATTGTAGATCACCTCGCCATCGCTAACCAACGGAAGCGGTTTGTATTTAACCTCAACGAGCATCGGCTTCTCGGTGCCGTTACGATACGAGAAGCGACCAGGATATTTGCTGACATTCCATAACTTAGCCGATGTGCGATAGCGCACACGATACTCCCCTGCAACCTTAGGTGTGCCATTTGGTCGGAGCATATGGATACGAGCCTTGAACTGCTCGAGTTTCATACCGTCACACTCAACCTCCTCGTAGTGAGTTAAGTTCTGAGTCCAGAACCAGAATACCCAATCGGTAGAATCGGCAGGCACGCCACGAACAATAAATTCGTTCTCATAGAGGCCTGTTTCAGAATTCAAATCGCCCTCAATCCACTCTACGGTAGGAGCCGATGTGTTGCAACCAACTAATAGAAGTGCTGCGAAAATAGCGTAAAACAAGTGTTTCATAGGTTTATAGGTTTTATTATTAAGTCTTGGTCAGTTAATGGTCTGCAGCCATAATTTTGTCTATTGTTTTGCGATCGAGTCGTTGCGGATTGCCAAACCAAAGTGCACGACGCTTACC
>JAFZDR010000048.1 GCA_017561105.1 Alistipes sp.
CACCGTCAGAATATACGGTGTGCACATGGAGATCAGCCTTGTAAATATTGAAACCCTTGATCTGCGGCAGAATCATCTCGGCACGCTGCGGAACCTGCTTAGGCAAGTAACGTAAATCTGGGTTTTTCTGCGCGTAAAGAGTGGTTGATGCGACCATCAGCGCAAGCAACAAGAGTGAAAATCTTTTCATGGTTTTTTGAGTTTAGTTTGTTGGTTAATTTTATTAACTACAAAGGTATAAAAAAAATGCCCGAAAGTAAAAACTTTCAGGCACTTTTTTGAGTCTATATTTCGATTACCAGTTCAAAATCTTCTTGAAATCGTAAGCCTCAGGGTTTGCTACATACTGCTTAGCAGCCTCGTAGTCCTCCTCGGTTACATAGTTCATGATGTTGTTGATAACCTGCTGGATCTTGTCCGACTCGATGTTTACGAGGCGTGGCGGAATCTTGCCGGTTGTAGGGTCCTGCAAATCCTTCAAGTAGAGTGGCGATACGAAACCGTCCTGCGAGATGTAAACCATGCAACCGGTCTTGCCCTCCGAGAAGAGCTTGTAAACGCCCATACCCAACTGCGAGCAGTATACCAAGTCGTAAGCGATAGGTGTCTGGCAACGAACCTCGTAACCGATCTCTACCGGACGCGACTTAACCTTGATACCGAGCTCCTTCAACTTCTTCTCCAACATCTCGTTGAAGATGTGAGCCTTCGATACCTTACCCAACTCTGGGTGACCGTGATCGTCGTATGTGAAGTGAACACCGCTCTTTGCGATCTCCTCGTCAGAAAGTGCGTGGAATACACCCTCCGAAATCATTGCAACACCGTACTCAACACCCATCAACTTACGCTTGATGATAGACGATACTACCAAGTTAACGATCTTCTCAACTGTGATCTCAGTCTTGTTGAACATCTCAGGGATAACGATCATAGGGTAGTGGCAAGCCGAACCGATACCGAATGCAAGGTGACCAGCCGAACGACCCATAGCTGCAACTACAAACCAGTTAGCCGAAGTGCGAGCGTCGTTGTAAACTGCGCGACCGATAACGGTACCGCCCTCCTTAGCCGACTGGTAACCGAAAGTCGGAGTACCTGCAGGGAGTGGAAGGTCGTTGTCGATAGTCTTTGGAACGTGGATGTTAGCGATAGGGTACTGCTTAGCCTCCAAGAACTTAGCGATACGGTTAGCTGTCGAAGCTGTGTCATCACCACCTACGGTTACGAGCAACTTGATGTTGTTCTCGGTGAAGAACGAAAGGTTAAAGTCGTTCTCGAAGTTCGCGTCGGTTGGCTTGAAACGGCTCATTGTGAGGTACGAACCACCCTGGTTGAAAATGAAGTCTGCCTTGAAGAAATCGAGATCCTCATAGCGTGGAGCCGGATTGAACAAACCCGAATAACCGTGGTGCAAACCGATAACGCGGTAACCCTTAGCAAGGAAAGTCTTGGCAACGCTACCTACAACGGTATTCATACCCGGTGCAGGACCGCCACCTGTAAGAATTGCAATAGCTTCTTTCATAGTGTTTATTGTTTGTTTGAATTAAAAGTGCTCAAATTTCGCCCAAAGATAGTAATAAAATTAAAAATGAAGAATTAAAAATGCAGAATTTTTTGGCTTGTAGCCGACAATTTATAGAGCTTATTAGTGGCTGTTAGAGGTTATTAGTGGATATTAAGGGTGTCGACATTCGCTAATAACCGCTAAATCCCTCTAATTACCGCTAACGATCTATATCAATTAAAATAGCTCTCCCTGCGGGTTGTGGTAGATGTTTATAAGGCGCAGGAGCGATTTTACTGCTCGGTGGACGGTATAGGCGGTGCCACCCTTCTCGCCGGTGAAGTAGGCGATGCAGGCCGAAGAGTTATCCACCAAAAAGTTGTTTCGCACGGCATAAACCTCGATAGAGTAGCGTGGCGCAAGGGTTATTACTTCGTCTGCCTCTCTGATAATCTGCTCAAAGCGTCTGCGGTCGCCCTCTGAAAAACGGTGCTGCATCCCCTCGAAAGGAACAATGGCATGAACCTTCAAACCCGCCAACTCGCGGCGCAAATCCAAAGCTACCTCCGCAGCTGAGATATCGAAACCGACAGCCATACCGCACAAGAAGTTGCGATAGCCCTCGGCATACAGCGTCTTAATGGCCCTCGCCAACTCCTCGTTGCGCGAGCCATCGTAGGTGCGATGACCTGTAAAGCAGGCGGTTATGTCTTTGTCGTAAGCGATAATTCCTCTGTTTTTTATAGTGCAAATAGTAGTGTCGGCAAAGTCGAAAATGTTGCCGTTATTGAGGTTTTCCACCCTCGACATACGGCCAGCCGTAGCTATCCCACATTAACTCCTGTAGCATCAAGGGGCGTTGTTGCGGTTTTACGCCTTGGTTATGGCAGTGATAGAATATGTAGTTGCGATTATCTATGGTGAAAATCTCGCCACAATGGCCCGGACCATAGAAGAAATCGCCCTTTTCGCTTGTTATAACGGGAGTTGCAAATCCATCGGTCAAAGCTCGACCCTCTCTATCACGGAATATGCCTGTCAGTTTTCGACTTCTGCCAACAAGGAGCTTGTAGGTGTGGTCGTTGTACCAACCCGCGCTTACGAACATATACCAATATCCGTTGCGACGGTATAGGTAGCAACCTTCGAATACTCGAGCGCGAGAACGGCTCTCCTTCTTGGATAATCCCGCTACATGGGTATATTTTGCCCTCTTTTTAAGACTTAGTCCGTCCCGAGTGAGTTCTACTCGGTGTATCTTGCCGATACTGCCGAAAAAGAGCCATACTCTCCCGCTTTTGTTGTCAACGACAACTTCGGGGTCTATCGTGTCGAGAATGCCATTTTCGGTGCTTCGAGTGATGACGCCGTGAAACTCGAAATTGTTATGCGAGACCTCCTTCAATACACCTATGCTGCTATCTTTTGCGCTGTTATATAGCGTGATGTATAGTAGGCGTTGTCCGTTTATTGTTACTACATCGGGAGCCCAAAAATAGCGGGCTGTCTGGCGCATCTCTTCTCTTGCCTCACCATTAACAACCGAGCGGTTTACTACATCCCAATTGAAGAGGTCTTTGCTGACAAGAGTCCTTCGCAAGCCTGTGCAGATGGAGTAGTAGTTGCCATCTTCGCCCCTCCATACGGTTGGATCGGGCCAGCTGCTGCTCCATATCGGATTGCTGACCTCCTGTGCTTGCACCACTGCCACTGTTGCATAAAATAGTAGTTGTAGTAGGGTTCGTTTCATCTTAGTTCTCTATTTTGGGCTGATTCTAACGCAAATATAAGAAATTATTTGCTATGACTGAAGCCTAATAAATAAAAGTTTTACTATCTTTGTACTCAAATACGAAACCTATAATATAAAAAAGTATGAAAAAACTATTTTTGATTCTTGCAGCTGCGTTTGTAGCATCGACTGCTATGGCACAGGTTGTTCACACCCCGACAATGGGTAAGACCGGTATAAGCCTGTACAACTACCCACCATTCCGTACTGAGATTATATTGCCTCAGGTGAAGGGATACAACATCTATAAGGGTGACTTCCACGTGCATACTATCTACTCGGATGGTGAGGTCACTCCGCGTGAGCGTGTTCGCGAGGCTTGGTACGATGGCTTGGATGTGATTGCCATTACCGACCACCTCGAGATCCGTACCTACGAGAAGTTTATGATTAAGGCTCTCCAGCCATATAGCAAGGATGGTTCTCCATTTGTCTATGCAAGTGCAGGTGCGGGTAACAAGACCGACAAGAATGCTCCTATGTTGTGTAACCTCAATGCAGGTTACGAGGAGGCTCTCAGCTATATCGAGAAGGAGGAGCTCCCTATCTTGGCTATTCGCGGTACTGAGATTTGGCGTAAGCCGAGCGAGATTGGCGAGTACAACGCTATCTTCTTGAAAGATATCAATGCAATCTGCGACAAGGACCTCTTCGAGTGCTTCCGTCGCGTTAAGGAGCAGGGTGGTTTCATTATCCACAACCATCCGGGATGGCGTCGCAACACCATGGAGAAGAGCGAGGCTCAGGTTCAGGCATACGGCGAGGGTTGGGTTGATGCTATCGAGGTTGTGAATGGCAAAACTCTCTATCCGCAGATGATTGATCGTTGCGTTGATGAGAAACTTACAATTACCGCAAGTACAGATGTGCACCGTACATCGGCACAGTATTATCCTCGTGGCGGCGAGATCTTCCGTACTATGACCTTCATTCTTGCAAAGGAGTGCACCGAGAAGGCTATTCGTGAGGCTCTCGAGAAGCGTCGTACTATCGGTTATGCAGCCAATAATCTCATTGGCGAGGAGAAGTGGCTCAAGGAGTTCTTGAATGCTGCTGTTAAGTGCGAACTTATATCGGTGAATGAGGATAAGGGCCATCGCGTATTCCAGCTCACAAACAACTGCTCAGTTCCATTCATCCTCCGTCGCGGCAAGACTATCTATAGACTTAATCCATTTATGTCGTTGCGAGTAAACTTCGGTAAGAGCAAGGATACAGGCATCTTCTATAACCCTGAGTTTGTGGTAGATAATATGTGGACTGTTGGCGACAAGCATCCTAAGTTTGCCCTTTCAATCGATAAGTAATCAAACCGCATAAACAAGAACAAGGAGTTCGCAAAACGAACTCCTTGTTCTTTGTTTCTATAACGAATAGATTAACAACCTATCTCCTCGCGCAACTTGCTCAACAAACCGAGCGGTGCTGCGGTCGAGAGATTCTGCATTGTCGAGATGTGCTTCAATGTAGGAACCTCCTCCTTCAATCGAGCGATAGTTGGCTCCATAAAGCGGAATGAACGCGAAATCTGACCTCCGAAGAGCAGACACTCGATATTCAACTCCTCGAGCAAAGGCTTAAGCTCGGTTGCCAAGATGTCGCCTACATTTTGGAATGCCTTGAGCGCATCAGCATTGCCCTCACCGCACATACCGCCAATCATGGCTACGGTCAAGTTCTCAGGGTTTGTCTCGCCGCGAACCTCGGCGTATGCACGCAAGAAACCGCGCTTAGATGCGTAGTCCTCGAGCACACCGTCGCGATATGGTCGGTTGTAGATCGAAATCGACGGAGAACCCATTGCAGAGAACTGAATTTCGCCATCAGCCGTGTGCGAGAAACCGAGTCCTGTGCCGAGTGTAACCACTGCCACATTCTTGTAGTCCTGTGCTGCACCGAAGCGCAACTCACCGAGTACGGCTGCAGTAACATCGTGCATAAAGACTACGGGCATATCCTCGCCTATATCCAACAAGCTATGGAAGAAATTCTTTACCGAAACATTCTCCAATGCGGCAAACTTGTGCGTCATGTACGACACTCCCGTATTGTAGTCGAAAGGACCGGGGAATGCAATACCTACGCCTGCCAAGAGATAGCCGTTATACTCGGCTATGGCACGACCATTTGCCACTACAGTAGCAAACGAGTGTTCAATCTCCTCGCGAGTGCCGTCAGAGTTGATTGGTACCGATGTCTCGGTATTAGGTAGCAACTCCCCATGGAGAGTTGCTACCACCGATTTTACGAATGTACCTCCTACATCGAGCAGGAGAAAACATCTGTTATTCATTCTCGAATCCCTCCTTGAGAGTTGTCTTGTGAACGCAGATTGGCTCCAAACCGAGGTTCTCAACTACGAACTCGCCCATAGATGCAGGAACAACGGTCATATCCATAAACTCAGCGTCGAAGTAATACTCAGGGTTAGCCTTCGAACGGATGCGGATCTTATCACCATCAACCAAAGTCAATACTACGAACTTGCCGTTAGTGTTGTCCTCGATTGTCTTCTCGAACTCCAAGCGACGCAACGAGAAGTACAACTCCTCGCACTCACCTACGATATACTCTGCCCAATCAGCGCCCTTGCGAACGAGGCGTGGCTCGTGAACGATAGTGCCGTGGATTGCGCTTGTACGACGGCTGAAGTCGAGTACGCGCTCACCGTGCCATGTGTGAATTGGGCGTGGTTTGCCATCGAGGTCAGGACGGAGGTAGTCGTACAACTTGTAGGTGTACGAACCGATAGTCAAGCTACCGATCTCCAAGATAACCTGGTTACGACCCGACGAGTGGATAGTACCTGCAGGGAGCATAACCTGCAAACCCGGCTTCGACTCCTCGTAGTTTACATATTTCATGTAATCAACCTCCTTGTACTCCTTGTCGGCAGCCTTGATATCCTTGATGAACTGCTCCTGATCTGCATCGTCGTTGAAGCCGATGAAGGTCTTTGCGCCGTGGCCTGTAACTACTACATAGTAGCTCTCGTCCTGGCGACCAAGCTCGTCGAAGTTCTCCTGGTTATACTGAGCACCCGAGTGGCACTGGATTGACATGTTACCTGTTGAGTGGTAGGTATCATCGTAGTTGAAACGAACAGGGAAGTACAAGCCGAACTTCTTGATAGACTCGGCACCGCACATATTAACACCCTCAGCCTGTACGAACGAGTTGAATGGGAACTCCAACTTCTCGCCATCAGCGTCGATAACGATACTTACCTCCATTGGGATAAGGTCGAATACCCAAGCACAGTTACGCATCTCCTTTGGAAGGTTACGCAACTTCTTAACATACGAGCCACCCCATACGCCCTCCAAATATACGGGCTTACAACGGAATGGATACTTAACCATAGTTGCGAGGATATCGTTCAACGCCTCAGCAGGAATCAACTGCATAGCGTCGATATTGTCGTTACCAACATACCAGTCGATCTGGCGCTTCGAGAGCAACTCACCACGCAATGTAACCGCCATCTCGAAGTCGAAGTAGTAGCAACGACGGATAATCTGGTTTGTAGGCTGTGGCTTCGACTGACCGAGGTTGATATAACCGCCACGACGGATACGGAGGATAGACTCCTTTGGAGTAACATCGAAGAAGAACTTCGAGTCGTACAACGAGCGCAACTCCTCAACGAGAACACCTGCACCATATACGATAACAACCTTGCCCTTCTCGGTTACGCCCTTCCACTCAGCAACCTGCTGCTTGTAAGCCTCTAACTTTGCAGGGTCTAATACACCCTTGTAACCACCATGGTAGATGCGACCGTAGAGGAGGGTAGGGTCCTTCTCACGATCCCAGCACAACTGTGGATCGATCATTGCGTTGATCTCCTCCTCACTCTTGAGTACCTGAGCGAAGTTGTACTGCTCAACCTCTACACCGCGGAGCTTCAACTGCTGTGTGAGCAAGTTCAAAAGACGAGTAAAGTCGGTAGTTGTGTAGCCCTCCCAACCGAGAACGATGTTCTTCTGTGGCTCGGCTGCCAACTGTGCAGCCAACTCTGTTGCGAGGCGAACTGCAGCCTTCAATGTGCCGACTGTTACAGCGGCCTTAGTTTTTGCTTCGAGTACCGGACGGTTGATGGCTCGTGGGTCATCAAACGGGTACGGGTTATACATAAAACTCATAATCCTTTTTTATTTAAGTTAAACTAATTTGTGTTAAAAATACTCTTATCTAATATCGTGAAACTCGATGCCCATCATCTCGCACAAGAGAGCCAACTCCTCGCGGTAGTCGCCATCAACAACTGCAAAGTGCTGAGTTGTACCAACCTTGAGAATCTCCTCGAAGAGACGCTTTACAGGTACTTCAGGGCGGAAGATTGTGTGTGAGTAGGTTGCCAAGATATGCTCGCCAGGCAACGACTCAACCATTGTGCAAACCATCTTGTACTTGCCCTCGCACTCAACCAACTGAGCCATAGTCTTCCAACCGGTCGAGAAACGATACCAAGCGAATGGTGCACCCGCATGCTTCCACTTGCTCTTTGCAAAGCGAACATCGCGAGCGATGATTACATTATTCTGCCAATTTGGATCGTTGTGGTCGTTTGGACCTGCGTGACCTCCGGCAAATGTACCGAACTCGTTCTCGATGTGGAACGGCTCTACGAAGTTTACATTCTTGCCCGAGAGCAACTTTAATATATAGGTCATGATACCTGCGCCCATATCTGCCTCAGGTACGAGCACCGATGTGTTCTCGTTGAACCAAGGGTGGTAGAATCCTGCGCGAAGACCAACCAAGCGGAACATTGCGGTATCGATGTCGTTGAATACCATAATGTCAACATCGTACTCCTTTGCCATATCCTTCAAGCCGATAGATGCAGCAACCGATGCCTCGAACTTGTCGTATGCTACATCGTCCATCATCTTGTAGTCGGTAGTCAACTTGTCGCAGTAGCCCTTCAACTCCTCGGCAGGAATAGCCTCAATGGCGTTGCCATAGTCCGAATATGCGAGGAAGCGAATCTCAGGACCGAGCTTAGTGAAGAGGCAGTAAGGGTCCATGTATGTAGACCACATAGCCTCGTTGTAAGCTGCCAAAAGACCGAGAGTAGAGTTGCGCAAGATTGCACGAACGCGAGCTGCAGCCGCATACTTCTTAATCTGCTCATTAACCTCGTCGCGAGAGCCCATTACAACCTTTACATTC
>JAFZDR010000049.1 GCA_017561105.1 Alistipes sp.
CAGCCAAAGGTAGAGTGCTCGGAGTGCCCAAGTAAGGTTGATTGCCCAAAGAAGGCTGAGTGCGCAGAGGTAAAGTGCCCTGAGGCTAAGTGTGCAGAGTGCCCTAAGAAGGCTGAGTGTACAAAGAAAGCCGAGTGCCCTGAAGCTAAGTGCGCGGAGTGCCCAAAGAAGGCTGAGTGCGCTACAAAATCGGAGTGCCCAAAGCAAACTGAGTGTTGCCCAAAGAAAGCTGAGTGCCAACAGGCAAAATAGTCTCATTAGATAGACTCATAAACAGAGTTGCCCAACCAAATGGCTGGGCAACTCTGTTTCTTAAAAGTACTCTTCGCGGTAGTTATAGTTATTTCTCAACTGCTCGAACTCTCCCGGATTAGCTTGCAGGTCAGCACTTTCTGCGGCAAGATCGCAGTATTGCTGGATTGTCGAGCATAGCTCCTGCCACGAAATCAACTTCGGCATAACAACCTCGACCTCAAGCGGTCGCCACTCTTTCAACGGCAGATCGAAGTGGCGGGCAAGAGCCTGCACAGCCATTGCTGTAGCATTGGCCTTGCCTTGTGCCGAGTAGCCCGCTATATGAGGAGTTGCAACTAACGACTTTGCAAGATAGTTGCCATCAATCTTTGGTTCATTCTCCCAGACATCCGTAACATAGGTCAAATCATCGCGCTTTGTCGCCTCGGTAGCCACGCACTCACCGCGCGATGCGTTTATAAGCACCGCACCCGAATGTAACAGCTCTATATTCTCGCCATTTACAAGGTGTCGGGTTGTCGAGTTTAGCGGAGTATGAAGAGTTACGATATCGGCCTGTTGCAGCACCTCCTCGAGAGATACAAAGCCCAAGTGTTCCTGCTCCTCGCGCGGAGGGTCGGAACATACGGTACGGAAGCCCCAATGCTCGGCATACTGTTTCACCAATTTGCCTACATTTCCCACTCCGACGACACCCAGAGTGCGCTCTTGCGGAGTAAAGCCGTCGCGCTTGGCAAGCATAGCCAATGCCGCTCCTACCCACTGCAAAACACCGCGTGCATTGCATCCTGCCGAAGTTGAAACTGCAATATTGTGAGTGCCGCAGTAGTCGAGGTCGATATGGTCGAAACCGATGGTTGCGGTGGCGATAAACTGCACACGCGACCCCTCGAGTAGAGCTCGATCGCAACGAGTGCGAGTACGAATAATCAAGGCATCTGCACTCTGCACGGCACTGCGTGTAAAGTGATTACCCTCAAGATATTCCACCTCGCAGAACGGTTCTAACACCCCTTGCAGAAACGGAATAGCACTATCGACCAAGACCTTCATAATCCGTAAAATACTCTATCGTTGCAAATTTAACACAAAAATAGCATGTTTTACACAAGGTTACGATGTTTTTATCTAATTTTTTGTAAATTTGTCGCTTGTATTGTCAGTTTTATCAAATGAATATGATGAAATATACTAAATATATCGCAGTTGCGTTACTCTTTGGAGCGATGTTTATGGCGTGCAACAAGGGTAAAAATGTATTGAGCACCAACTCCGACACACTCGCCTATGTCATTGGATTGAATATGGGAGCCGTACTTATGGAGATGGACTCTACGCTCAATGTCGAGGCTGTATGCGAGGCAATACGCGACACCTACAAGGATTCGCAGAAGATGACCTTGGAGGAGGGTCGCAACTTCTATCTCGCCGAGAAGACCTACTTCGTACACGAGAAGGCGAAGGCCTATCAGGAGCAGTACCTTACCGACCTGAGCAAGCGCGATCGTAAGTATGCTCGCACCCGCAGCGGTGTAACCTACAAGATTTTGCGTCTGGGCGACCAGAGCCATCAGGGTTCGATGTCTTCGCGCGACACTGTGCGTATCGTCTACACCATTACCGACGAATCGGGTCGTGAATATGTTACGAACGACACTTTGCGAGATTCGTATCGCAACCTCGTAAAGGGCTTGCAGGAGATTGTAAAGATTGCCGGCAAGGGAGCAAAGTTCAACGCCTGGTTACCGTCGAAGACGGCATACGATGTTGCAGGAAACAAGAAGTTGGGTATCGAGGCAAACACCATGCTCAACTACGATGTCGAGATTCTCGATATCAAATATAGGTAGAGAAGATAGCGCAAATTGCAAATTTTATTTATCTTTGCGCTCGTTTTGAATATTGAACACTAAACAATTATAATTACAAAAGCTATGAAAAAGACATTTATGGTATTGGCAGCACTCGCTTGTGCTGCATTGACAATCTCTTGCGGAAGCAAGAATGTAAAGGTTGTTGAGGGCGACCACGGAACATTGGATTCGTTGTCGTACTGTCTCGGTTCTAACATCGGTTCGGGTGTAAAGTATCAGCTCGGCGATATTCCGTTCGAGATCGAGAGCGTTAAGTCGGGTATCAAGGGTGGCTTGACCGACAAGTCGAAGGTTTCGCACGAGGATGCTGTTAGCAAGCTCAGAACATTCTTCTCGCAGACCCTTCAGGAGCGTCGCGCAGAGCAGCAGGCTAAGATGGAGTCTGACTCTACTGCTACATTCCAGATTTTCGAGACTGCAGAGGAGTGCGAGGAGCTCTCGTATGCATTTGGTGTAGATGTAGGTAACAATGTTCGCAAGAGCAACTTCCCTATCCAGTACCACTGGTTGCTAAAGGGCTTCCAGGATGCATGGGAGGAGAGCACCGAGATCTCGCACGAGGATGTTATGAAATACTTGCAGCACTACTTCATGGTAACTCGCCCAGCTGAGGCAGCTGAGCGTTCGGCTAAGTGGCTCGAGAAGAAGGAGAAGGCTTGCGGCGTTAAGAAGACTGAGAGCGGTTTGCTCTACAAGGTTGTTAAGGCAGGTGATTTGACTAAGGCTGCACAGAACGACGAGGATGTTGTAAAGGTACACTATGTAGGTAAGTTGCAGGATGGTACCATCTTCGATGCATCGCGTTTCGAGAATCGTTCGAAGGAGCAGCAGGAGATGATCCGTTTGCAGCAGCCAAGCCTCTTCGACGAGAAGGGCAACTTGTTGGAGGAGAGCGAGCCTATCGAGTTCCCACTCAACCGAGTAATCAAGGGTTGGACTGAGGGTATGAAGCTTATCGGCCCTGGTGGTAAGATCAAGTTGTACATCCCTGCTGACTTGGCTTACGGCCGTCGTGGTGGTGGTCAGTTGATCGGCCCTAACGAGGCTTTGGAGTTCGAGGTTGAGCTTCTCGAGGTTATCCCTGCAGCTGTAGAGGAGGCACCTGTAGCAGAGGAGGCTCCGGCAGCAGAGGCGCAGCCTGCAAAATAGTTATAGACCAACAGTTTTGAGTGGAGAGTTGAGATTCAGCTCTCCACTTTTTCATCGTCTTTTGCGACGCTTAGGCAATTCGATATAGTCGGCATATACAATCTGCGTATGCGGATTAGAGGAGGTTATCTCTTGGCGAATAGCCTTTGTTCCATAGCGCACAAAGAGAAACTTTCGGGGTACGCGATGAACAATCTGCCGCAGAGTATCTACACTCTCGACTCGGCACTCGGCAACGCCGTTACATATAGCGCCCTCAACACGCACCCAGTTGTCGCGCCAGCGGAAAAGCTGCAAAGTATCGCGCAGAATAACGGTATCGCGCAAAGGGGCGGAGAACTCCACCCTACTCTCGGTTGCAGCCTTTGCGGCGCTCTCCACTCGGCGCAGTCGAATGCCCAGATCGCGGATATGCTTTGCATCGCGAGCACTTTGCTTTCGATATTCATCGAGTTTAAGTTGGAGGACAACCACCGATGCCGCCGACTCGTCGAGCCGCGACCTATAGAGTACGGTTTCGGAGGTTAGGGCCTCGTTGTTGTTGCGAAGTCGAAGAACTTCGCGGTGCGAATGGCTCATCAGAGCCACGCAGGCGATGAGCAACAAAGTAGTGCCCATCGCATAGATGAGTAGTAATTTTTTCATAAAACAAAAGGGATTTTGGTGCAAATATAACTCGCCAAAACCCCTTTGTCAATATATATTTTTTAGAACAATCTACTGCTGTTCTGCCTCTGCAACCCTCGCCGCAATCTTCTCGGCCATAATATCCATATAGCGATGTGAATCGAAACTGTGAAGCGCCGTTACTCCGCGATAATCTATGCAGAGCAGTTCCTTGGCATCGCGGAGTTCATCGACCATTATCGCCCCCTTCGAAATCGGGCGTTTAATCTTCGCAGAGGTGGTATAGGCAAGATCAAACTCCACACCCTCGCCCCTACGCGAAAAGCGAATTTCATCTTCAAACACCGCCACAACCGAGGCGCCATCTACAGCGAGAACCTCGCCCTGTTCATCCGCCCATATCGCTACACCCTCGTCGGATATTTGAGCCATTGCGCGGTTTAGTTCGAGAAGAGCCTCCTTTGCCGAGCTGTTCTCGACAATCAAATCGCCCGACACGCGACAAAGATAACCTTGTGGTCGAAGTGCTCGCAACGAGAAGTTATTATATAGCAGCTCTACCGCCTCGACACTCACCTCGCTATCGCTGCTGCATCGAACATACACCGCATTGGCGGTGCGCGGAGAGTAGCCTCCCTGCTGCAAGGCCTGGGCAACCGCTCTCTTCAACACCTCCGGAGCAACACCCACAGGCGCAAGGAACAACTTGCGCGAGAGTGCATCAAGGCGTGCATAATGCTCCTCGAAGTGGAGAGGTTCAAACCCTTGTGTGCGTATATGTTCGTAGATATAAGCCACTATTACATCATTATTTTGAGGATAAACTCGCGCAAGAGCTCACCATTCGAGGCTCCGCCGTCGTCGATACCCTTGCTCTTGGCATCGTACTCGGCGCACAAGCCTAAAATTTGGAACACCTTGCCATTTGGCCACTGCGGAGCGCGTCGCGAAATCTCCTTCAGGAAGAATGGAGAGTTGAGTCGCATGGCACGACACATCTCGTTCTGATCGGGCATTGCCACACCTCGACGGCGAGCATCCCAACATATATAATTATAAGTAAAGAGTTGTCGGAACGAATCGTACAACACCTTAACCGTTAACAACAGCGGATAGGCCTTCGGATTTTCGCCCATATACTGCGCTATGGTGAGAGCCTTCTCGAGCTGACGGTCGAGTATGGCATTGCTCAACTCGTAGTTATTGAACTGGCGCGAAATGCCGATATGGTTTTCGATATCCTCGGGCGTGATTGTGGTGCGCTCCTTAGGCAGCGACACAATCATCTTCTCGAGTTCGTTGCTTATCTTCGATATCTCCATACCGAGGTGAGCCACCAAGATTTTGCCACTTGCAGAGTCGAGTTTCAACCCCTTCGATGCAGCAAAACCCGATATCCAACGCTCCGCCTCATAGTCGCGCGGAGAGATAGAGTCGAATACTACGCCCTTAGCCTTAATGCTCTTGTAGAGCGGTGTTCGGCGATCCATAGCCTTACCCTTATGGCACAACACCAATATGGTTGAAGGCTGTGGCGATGCGGTATATGCGTTCAACAGCTCTATTTTCTCGAGTTGCTGTGCCTCCTTTACGATAATCGCCTCGTACTCACCCATCATCGGCAGCTGTCGGCAATAGCTTGCCACAGTACCACCATCGGTATCGTTGCCATAGACCACAATCTGGTTGAAGGCTCGCATCGACTCGTCCATAATACCTTCGGTGAGGGCATCGCACAACGCATCTATAAAGTAGAACTCCTCGCCCTGTAACAGATATATAGGGGCGAACTTTCGCGCCTTTATATCAGCCATCAGACGATTAAACTCCGACTCACACGATGCAAATGTAACCTTCTCTGCCATATTTGAGTTAAATGGTAAGTTTTGTAATCTTCAATATATTCTCGGTGTTGGTGCCTATGCGGAAACGCTCATCGGTACGACGACCAACAACCCACACAATATCCTCACCCGAAACGAGCACGAATTGGCGTTTACGCTCGATGAGCGGAACCTTCTGGTCGGTAAGGTAGTCGCCAACCTTCTTGCGACCCGCCATGCCGAACGGAATAAAGGTGTCGCCATCGCGCCAGCGACGCAGATGGAGCGGATATTGCAACTTCTCCTCGTCAATCAGTGCCACATCGCTCGGCGTATGGTACTCATTCACATTGTCGATATCGGTATGCTCGTAGTAGAGCACCGCATTTCCGCAGTAGGAGCGCATATCGTCGCGATCAACCTCAACCTCACAGTCGTCCTCCTCCTCGATAGGGGCAACCATGATATTACCTCTGTCGAGGTATGCCACATAGTCGCGCGAGTAGAATCGTCGGCCCGTAGTGCCGCGTTTCAATGCCTTATTTAACTCCTCAACGACATCGCCCTTGAAGCCGTAGGTCGAGTTCAACAACTCATAGATAACAAAGTCGCGCGGATACATCGTATCAATAGCCGACACCTCGATTGTATCGATGCCGTTATTGTTGTTTACGGCAACTTCGCGGATGCGGTCGATAGCCACATCTATAAATCGCTGGGCGTCGTTCAGACGATAGAGATTACCACGCATAAGAGCGGTAAAACGATGATTTATCTCCTGGAACATCGGCAGCAATCCCAAACGAATTTTGTTGCGCAGATACTTTGTAGAGCGATTTGACGAATCCTCGCGATATGGAATGTGGTTGTGCACCGCATACTCCAAGATATCCTTGCGAGTGGCATAGAGCAGAGGTCGCACCACTCGGCCATATTGGCGATTTATACCCGTCAGACCTCGCAAACCCGTACCACGGAGCAGATTTATAAAGAATGTTTCGATAGAGTCGTTGGCATGATGAGCAACCGCAATTACGGCATAGCCCTCCTTCTGGCACAACTCGTTAAACCATTCGTATCTCAATCGGCGAGCCGTCATCTCCATCGAATCGCCCGTACGAGCCATTTCGCCCTCGGTATCGAAGCGTTTGTTGTGGCAAACAATGCCCAACTTCTCGCACTCCTGCAAAACCATTTCGGTATCCTCGTCGCTCTCCTTGCCTCGCAAGCCAAAGTTGCAGTGTGCAACCCCGATATTGTAGCCCAAGCGGACAAATATAGAGAGCATAACCATAGAATCGACACCTCCCGAGACGGTAAGCAAAATCTTATCGTCGTGCGAGAAGAGTTCGTGTCTTTCTACATATTTTTCGAAAGCCTTTAGTAGCGCTTCAGTCTGCATAAACTAACTCGGATTATAAAACATTAACCTCAGGGGAGATCTCAATGCCAAACTTATTGCGGACTTGTGCCACGACCTTGTGAGCAAAGGCAATAACCTCGCCACCCGTAGCACCACCCAAATTGACAAGCACCAATGCCTGGCGTTCGTGAACGCCAACATTGCCCTCCTTGTAGCCCTTCATTCCTGCCTTGTCGATAAGCCAACCTGCGGCGAGTTTAATCTTGTCCTCTTCCTGTGCAGGGTACGACGGCATATCGGGATAGTCGGCACGAAGTCGCTCTGCAACCTCACTCTCCACAATCGGATTTTTGAAGAAGCTGCCCGCATTGCCCAAAACTGCCGTATCAGGCAACTTCGAGCGACGGATTGAGCATATCGCATCGCGAATATTAGCCAGTGTAGCACCGCCGCGAGCCTCAACCTCGCGCACCACATCACCATAGCCAAGTCGAGGATTTGCCACCTTCGACAACTCTATTTCGATAGCGGTAATAACCACACGACCCTTCAACGAGTGCTTAAAGACGCTCTCGCGATAACCGAAGTTGCAATGCTCGGCTGCAAGGGTTACGAAGTTACCACCCTCGACAAAGTACATCTCGACATTGCGTATCACATCCTTGACTTCTACTCCGTAGGCTCCGATATTCTGTACCGGTGCAGCGCCCGCCTTACCCGGAATAAGCGACAAATTCTCGATACCCCACAACTCGCGTTCGACAGCCCATGCCACCAGATCGTCCCACTCGACACCCGCGCCCACCTTTACGCGAACAGCGGTATCGCTCTCGCCAATCACGGCAATAGTTTTATCGCAAGGGGTAATAAGGAGCGGCTCAACATCCTGAGTAAAGAGCACATTATTTCCTCCGCTCAGCACATACCAGCTCTCCGAGCCATACTTTGCAAACAACTCGGGCAACTCCTCGGCACAATCGAACTCGACAAGGCGCTTTGCCACTTGTCGCACATGGAACGAGTTGCGCTCCGAGATATCTATATTTTCGTAGTAACGCATCATTTTAGATAGTATCTAACCTTATGCAAAAATAGGCGAAATATGTGAGAAATGCAAATTATATGGAGGCATAAATGACCATATTGAGATTCGATTTTTCAGATTTTAGGGGTTAGTTGTAACATAATAGCCAAAAATTACTACCTTTGTGGCGATATGCGGAGAGTTTTACACATAATTTCCCGACTTTTTGGAGCTGAGCGTGCCCATTCACTCTCGGTTCTGCTACTGCGAATTGCCGACAAGATTCCTACTTGCAAGTGGTTCTTGCGCAAGTTCTACGCCGTAGAGGATAAGGCTTTGGAGCGCGAAGTATTCGGCTTGCGCTTTCCTAATCCGATAGGCATGGCTGCAGGCTACGATCGCAATGGCGAGATCTTCAGACCATTGTCGGCACTCGGATTTGGCTTCGTGGAGATAGGCACGGTAACTCCGCGCCCGCAGCAGGGCAACCCAAAGCCGCGCGTATTTGCCCTCCCCGAGGATTGCGCAATCCTCAATCGTATCGGCTTAGCTTCTAAGGGTTTAGAGGCCGTTCTCGAGAATGTACGCAAGGAGCACAAGGGCATAATTCTCGGCTGCAACATCGGCAAAAACACCGTAACTCCGCCCGAGGAGGCTGCAATGGACTACCTGCGCGTATTCCGCAACCTCTATCAGTACATCGACTACTTCGCCGTAAATGTGAGTTACAACACCACTCACAAACAGTATGTACCTCGTACCCGCGAGAGCATTATGAAGATCTTGGAGCCACTCTTCGACTTCCGCCGAGGACAAAATCAGTACCGCCCGATATTGCTCAAGATATCGCCCGATCTGACCAACGAGGAGATCGATCTGATGACCGATATTATGGTGGATACGCCACTCGACGGTATTATCGCAACAAACGCTACAACCCACCCTCAGGGATTGAAAACCTCGCAAGAGGTATTGCGCAAGGCGGGTAGCGGTGCAGTCAGCGGTTCACCTCTCACCGAGCGCTCTATCGAGGTTGTGCGTCGTGTCTACGAGCGATGCAACGGCACCTACCCTATCATCGGTGTCGGAGGTTTGATGACGGGCGAGGATGTAAAGCGAATGATGGAGGCGGGAGCAACTCTCGTACAGACCTATACAGGCTTCGTTTACAACGGATTAGGCTTTGCCGGCGACCTCTGCAAAAGCCTTATAACTCCCGAAGCGGCAGATGCCGAAAATAGTTCCGAAACGGAAAAAGAATAAGCCATGAAAGCTACAATAATAACCATTGGTGACGAGATTCTCATCGGACAGATTCTCGACACCAACTCTCGTTATATATCGCGAGCTCTGAACACCCACGGAATAGTGGTTGCCGAGCGCACATCCATAGGCGACAACCGCCAACAGATTATCGATACGCTCGACCGTGCACTCGCGCAGAGTGAGGTCGTAATTATCACAGGCGGATTGGGCCCTACAAAAGATGATATTACAAAGCACACTCTCTGCGACTACTTCGGCTCTACACTCCGCTACGACAAGATTGAGGCGGAGCATATTCGCACCATGCTGGAGCGCCGAAACATCGCCTTTAACGAGCTAAATCGCAGCCAGGCTATGGTACCTGAATGTTGCACCGTACTGCACAATGCTCACGGCACGGCTCCGGGTATGTGGTTCGAGCGCGAAGGCCGCGTTGTGGTATCACTTCCGGGCGTTCCGTTCGAGATGCAACACCTTATAGATGACGAGGTTATACCTCGACTCTGCAAACGTTTCGAGTTGCGAGAAATAGTACATCGCACGATGATAACATTCGGCATTGCCGAGTCGATTTTGGCCGAAAAAATAGCGTCGTGGGAGGATGCTCTGCCCGACCATATTCACCTTGCCTATCTGCCCGCTCCGAATGTTGTAAGATTGCGCCTTTCGGCCTACGAAGTCGAGGGCAAAGAGGTGAGCCGCGAGATAGATATGCTCTTCGATAAGTTGCGCACAATAATACCCGACAACATTGCGGGATTTGAGGATGCCTCCGTCGAAGAGTTGGTGCATAACATCCTGATTAACAGAGGTCAGACACTCGCCGTTGCCGAGAGTTGTACAGGTGGAACAATCGCGTCGAAATTTACCGCACAAGCGGGCGCTTCGGCCTATTTCCTCTGCGGTGTTGTGTCGTACAGCAACGAGTCAAAGTGCAATGTTCTGGGAGTGCCTATGAGCGACATCGAGCAGCACGGAGCTGTATCGGAAGAGGTAGCCAAGGCTATGGCTCAAGGAGCCAAGGTCATTTCAGGGTCGAATTTTGCCATTTCAACCACCGGCATAGCCGGCCCGACAGGCGGCAGCAAGGAGAAGCCGGTCGGCACAGTTTGGATCGGAGTTGCCACACCAGACAAATGTTTTGCCGTCCGAAAAGATTGTGGCACAGACCGTTCGCAAATCATTTCGCGAGCTTCGGCGTATGCCATCGCAATGCTCTACGAGGAGCTGAAATAGCTGCAAGTTTTACAAAAAAATCAACTTTGAGGGTCAATGTTTACATTGTCCCTCTTTGTTTCTACGCTAATTTTTCGTAAATTTGCGCGGTTGTTAAACAACGAACATTCGAAATAATCACTAAACACAATAAAATATGATGAAAAAACTACTATTCAGCGTGGTGCTTTGCTCTGCAATGATAGCTTTCACAGGCTGCAAAGAGGAGACTACTACAAAGAGAAGTGTTCGCGAGTACAATGCGATGATTCTTCACGTAACTTCGCGCAAGCTCAGTTCAACATTCTCGGCTACAATCCGAGGTAAGCAGGATGTCGATATCCGTCCGAAGGTACAGGGCTACATCACCGACATCCGCGTAAAGGAGGGTTCGATTGTTCACAAGGACCAAACCCTCTTTGTTATCGACCAGGTTCCTTATCAGGCTGCACTCGCCACTGCCGAGGCTAATGTGGATGTAGCGAAGGCTCAGGTCGATGCTGCAGAGCTCTCTGCAAACAGTAAGGAGATGTTGTTCGAGGAGAAGATTATCTCGGACTTCGACCTCCGCATGGCTCGCACAAACTTGGCAAGTGCCAAGGCTCAGCTTGCTCAGGCTAAGGCAAACGAGCTCACTGCAAGCAACAACCTCTCGTACACTCTCGTTAAGAGTCCGGTAGATGGTGTTGTAGGTACCCTCCCATTCCGTGTTGGTACTCTCGTGAGCCCTTCGGATGCTACACCAATGACTTCGGTATCGGATAACTCGGAGATGTATGTATACTTCTCGATGAGCGAGAGCCAGGTATTGTCACTCAAGCGTCTGCACGGCGAGTTGGAGAATGCATTGCAGGAGTTGCCAATGGTTGAGTTGCAGTTGAGCGATGGAACAATCTACTCGGAGAAGGGTCGCATCGAGGCTATCTCGGGTATCATCGATCCTACTACAGGTTCGGTAACCCTTCGCGCTAAGTTCCCTAACAAGAAGCGTTTGCTCATCTCGGGAGGTTCGGGTACAATCATCCTTCCTCACCGTCAGGATGGTTGTGTCGTTATTCCGCAGCATGCAACATTCGAAGTACAGGATAAGGTCTATGCATACAAGGTTGAGAACGGCGTGGCTAAGGCCCGCATCATCGGCGTATTCGAGATCAGCAACGGTAAAGAGTACATCGTAGAGTCGGGTCTTATCGAGGGTGACACTATCGTCGTTGAGGGTATCGGCTTGTTGCGCGACGACACCCCTATCAAGATCAAGGAGTTCGTAGAGGCTAAGAAATAGTAGGAGTAACTCAACTTGTAAGAGAATTTAGAGATGAATATAAAAACCTTTATTGATCGTCCGATTCTTTCGTCCGTGATATCTATCGTGATTATCATCGGCGGACTTATCGGTTTGGCAGTGCTCCCTATTGAGCGATATCCAAACATCGCTCCGCCGACAATCACTGTGTCGGTATCGTATCCGGGAGCGAGCGCCGAGACTGTACAGAAGAGTACACTCGTGCCGCTTGAGGAGGCTATCAACGGTGTGGAGAACATGACCTATATGTCCTCTGCTGCAAATAACAACGGTGGTGGTTCGGTAACTATCTACTTCAAGCAGGGCATCAACCCCGATATGGCAGCTGTGAATGTGCAGAACTGCGTGCAGCGTGCTACTCGATCGCTCCCTTCGGAGGTTGTCGAGGCGGGTATCACTGTAAAGAAGCGTCAGACAAGTATCTTGGAGCGTGTGGCAGTGTACAGCCCTAACGGCTCATACGACCGTACCTTCATCGTGAACTATATCAAGATTAACCTCGTGCCTGCAATCTCGCGTATTCCGGGTGTAGGTGATATCGAGGTGCGTGGTTCGGACTACTCGATGCGTATCTGGCTTAAGCCCGATATCATGGCGCAGTACAAGCTTATTCCAGCCGACATTTCGACCGTGCTCGGTGAGCAGAACATCGAGGCTGCAACAGGTTCGTTCGGTGAGAGCTCAGACCACACTTTCCAGTATGCGATGCGTTATAAGGGCCGTTTGGAGAATATCAGCGAGTTCGAGGATATCGTAGTTCGTGCGCTCCCGAATGGTGAGGTATTGCGTTTGAAGGATGTTGCCGACATCGAGCTCGGAAACCAGTCGTACCAGTATCAGTGTGAGATCGACGGTATGAACGGAACTGAGTTTGCGATCTACCAGACTCCTGATTCGAATGCTACCGAGGTGATCAAGAAGATTGACAGCTTCCTCGAGCAGGCTCGTCAGGACTTCCCTGTAGATTTGGAGATGGTAATCTTGGAGAGTACCAACGACTTCCTCTTTGCATCTATTTACAATGTAATTCGTACACTCATCGAGGCAATCATCCTGGTAACTCTCGTGGTATTTATCTTCCTCCGCGACTTCCGTTCGACAATGATTCCGCTGATCGCAACCATCGTTTCCATCATCGGAACATTCTTCTTCCTCTTCATCTTCGACTTCAGTATCAACCTCCTTACATTGTTTGCGTTGGTGCTCTCGATTGGTGTGGTTGTGGATGATGCGATTATCGTAGTAGAGGCAGTTCACTCGAAGTTGGATTTGGGTTACAAGTCGGTATATAAGGCGACCGTGGATGCTATGGATGGTATCACATCGGCGATTGTAACCTGTACCCTCGTATTTATGGCGGTGTTTATCCCAACATCGTTCATGGGTGGTACTTCGGGTATCTTCTATACCCAGTTCGGTATCACAATGGCTGTAGCGGTGGCTATCTCGGCATTGAACGCCTTGACACTCTCGCCTGCATTGTGTGCAATGTTGCTCAAAGCAAAGGATGAGCACGGCAACACTGTAAATATGTCGTTTGGCAAGCGTATGAGCCTTGCTCTCGACGCTTCGTTTGCGAGAATGACCAAGCACTATTTGCGCGGTGTAACATTCTTCCTCCGTCATCGTTGGCTTGGAGGTCTTTTGCTCGTTGCAGCGTGCGGATTGTTGGTTTACTTTATGAATACCACAAAGACAGGTCTTGTACCTCGTGAGGACCTCGGAACATTGCGTGTCGATATTTCGTCGCCTCCGGGAACTTCTCTTGCACAGACCAAGCAGGTACTCGACCGCTTCGACCACGACATTATCCAGGGTATCGAGGAGAAGTTTGCATCGAGTAAGACTGCCGGATACTCAACAGCCGGTGGTGCAAGCTCTTCGCAGGGTAACTTCGTATTGCGTTTGAAGCACTGGGATGAGCGTCCGGGTAAGGAGCACAGCGTTATGGCTGTACAGAAGCGCATCAAAGAGTATAGCGAGGAGTACAACGAGGCTAAGATCTTTACATCGACACCTGCGATGATTCCGGGCTTCGGTGCAGCGGGTGGTTTTAACCTCTATGTTCAGGATCGTAAGGGTGGTAAGATCGAGGAGTTGGCCGATGTAACATTTGCATTTATCGAGGCCTTGAAGCAGCGCCCTGAGATCAGTACCGCCTATACATCGTTTAACCCTAAGTTCCCGCAGTATCAGATTGATGTTGATGCCGTAAAGTGTAAGCGTGCAGGTATCTCGACCAAGGAGGTCTTGAATGTCTTGAATGGTTACTACGGCGGTGTTATGTCAACCCGATTTAACAAGTTTACCAAGCTCTATCAGGTGCGTATTCAGGCTCACCCTAAGTACCGTGCCGACAAGCAGACCTTGAATAATATCTTCGGTCGTATCGGCAACGAGATGGCGCCTATCAGCCAGTTCGTAACACTCGAGAAGATCTATGCACCGGAGAACCTTGCACGATTCAACATGTTCCCTGCAATCAGTGTGAATGGTCGTTCGGAGGAGGGTTACTCTTCGGGTGATGCAATTAAGGCTGTGCAGGAGGTTGCACAGGAATACTTACCTGTAGGTTACGGCTACGACTTCTCGGGTATCGCTCGCGAGGAGGCTGAGAGTACAAACAACACAGTAATCATCTTCATAATCTGTATTGTTCTCATCTACCTCATCCTCTCGGCACTCTACGAGAGTTTCCTTGTGCCGCTCGCGGTCATCCTTTCGGTGCCATTCGGTTTGATGGGTTCGGTCCTCTTTGCTAAGATGATGAATGTCGAGAATAACATCTACTTGCAGACAGGTTTGATTATGCTCATCGGATTGTTGTCAAAGACTGCAATCCTTATCACCGAGTTTGCGGGTGAGAACCGTGCCAAGGGTATGAGCCTTGCTCGTGCGACATATGTGGCAGCAAAGGAGCGTTTCCGTCCTATCCTTATGACCGTACTCACAATGGTTATCGGTATGATTCCGTTGATGTTCTCTACCGGTGTAGGTGCAAACGGTAATACCACCATCGGTACCGGTGTCGTTGGAGGAATGTTGATTGGTACATTGGCACTCTTGTTTGTGTTGCCTGCACTCTTCATCTTCTTCCAGTGGTTGCAGGAGAAGGTTAAACCAATTAAAACTATCGAGAACGAATAATGAAACGAATTATTTTGGTTTTGAGCCTTGCGACACTTCTCACAAGCTGCTCAATATATAAGAAATATAGTCGCCCGGAGGAGATTTCGACCGACAAACTCTATGGTAATATCGAGAAGGCCGATACTACCACTATGGCAGATATTTCGTGGCGCGAATTCTTCACCGATAAGCACCTGCAGGGCTATATCGAGCAGGGCTTGAAGAACAATATCGATATGCGCCTTGCTGCCGAGCGAGTATCGCAGGCCGAGTTGGCATTGCAGAGCGCGAAGTTGGCATTTATTCCGTCATTCGGATTTGAGCCATCTATCAGCCTCAAGACAAACTCGAATTTCGGATACTCATTGCCGATAAAGGCGAGCTGGGAGATCGATATCATGGCGCGACAGATCAACGCCAAGCGTCAGGCCGAGGCGTCGTTGGAGTACAACAAACTCTATCGTCGCAGCACCCAGACTGCTCTCGTATCGGCTATTGCAAACAACTACTACACATTGTTGATGCTCGATGCTCAGCTCCGTATTTCGCGTTCTACTGCGGCAACCTGGAAGGAGAATGTCCGCATTATGAAGGCGATGAAGGAGGCCGGTATGACCAACGCAGCATCTATCTCGCAGACCGAGGCAAACAGCTGCTCTATCGACGCATCGTTGCACGATTTGGAGTATAAGTTGGTACAGGCACAGAACTCGTTCGCCTTGCTTTTGGGCGTAACACCGCAGGACTTCCCTCGCGGAGAGTTGAATGGTGTAGATTTCAAGCAGGAGTTGTTTATAGGTATTCCGGCACAGTTGCTCTCTCGCCGTCCCGATGTTCAGCAGGCGGAGTATGAGTTGATGATGGCATTCTACAACACAAACATTGCCCGTGCAGCACTCTACCCTTCTCTCACCATCACAGGTGAGGGCGGCTTGACAAACCCTGCCGAGTTCTTCGCATCGTTGTTAGGAAAGTTGGTTCAGCCTATATTTAATGCAGGTCGTTACCGCGCAGGCCTTAAGATTGCCGAGTCGCAGCAGCGCGAGGCTGTGATGCACTTCGAGCACAAGTTGTTGGAGGCCGGCAACGAGGTTAATACCGCATTGGCACAGTGCCGTTCGGCTCGCAGCAAGACAAATCTTCGTATACGCCAGATCGAGACTCTGAAGAGCGCCGTATATAGCACACGCCAGCTTATGAGCCACTCGGAGGCTACATACTTGGAGGTCTTGACAGCTCAGCAATCGTTGCTCTCGGCACGCTTGCAGCAGGTATCGGATCGCTTCGAGGGTATTCAGGGTGTTATCAACCTCTACCGTGCATTGGGCGGTGGCGTAGATACAAGCGTCGAGCCTGAGACCGAGAAGAACCCTATCTTCAAGTGTAACCGAAAGAAGTAATCTTGATATAGAATCGAAATAGGCGACCGCAATGGTCGCCTATTTTTTATATTCATATGTGAGCAACTCAGCGTCCGCAGTATAACGCCGAAAACACATTATTAGACCAAAAAAATCGTATAATAAGTGGGGTTTCAAGGCATACAAGGCGTTGAGTGCGGAGCATACTTGAGGTATGTGAGCAACTCAGCGTCCGCAGTATAACGCCGAAAGCACCTTATTAGACGTTTTTTTAATTTTGCGGATTTGCCAGATAAATAATATCATCGCAAGAAGAATAGATGCAGCATCTGCTATTGGCATTGAGATCCATACACCATAAGCTCCAAGGGTGCGTGGCAAGATCCAGAGGAGCGGAATAAGGAATAGGAGCTGGCGTGTGAGCGACATAAAGATTGCCAACGAGGCCTTACCTATATATTGGAAGAAGCCACCTACTACAATCTGGAAGCCTACGAGAGGGAACATTGTAAGGATAAGACGCATACCCTGCGATGCGGCATCGACCATAAGCTGCTCGTTGAGTCCCTTCGACGAATCGACAAAGGCACGGGCTACAAGATGCGGCACACTCTCGCCAATCAAG
>JAFZDR010000050.1 GCA_017561105.1 Alistipes sp.
AGACATATTACGGTTCAAGTGACACTACCGCATTTACTGTAGTACCTATGGATTCACTGATATCAATCAATCCTATTGTTAACGCTCAGACAAATACCAATATTACAATCTCGGGAACATTTACAAAAGCAAACGGACAAACATTACCAGACAATAGCATATCATTAACCATTAACGGTATGGAGGCAAGTGTTGAAACGGACGGCAATGGAATTTACACATAATATCGTATCGCGTGCATTGCCAGATGTTCGCGACGGATTGAAGCCTGTTCATCGTCGAATCTTGTTCGATATGAACTCGGAGTTGAACCTCTATCACGACAAACCAACCCGTAAGTCGGCTCGTATTGTCGGTGATGTACTCGGTAAGTTCCACCCACACGGCGACAGCTCGGTTTACGATGCAATGGTGCGTTTGGCACAGCCTTGGGCTATGCGTTATCCACTCGTTGAGGGTCAGGGTAACTTCGGTTCGATGGACGGTGACTCGCCTGCGGCTATGCGTTACACCGAGGCGCGTATGCAGAAGATTACTAACGAGGTTATGGCCGATATCGATAAGGACACTATCGATTGGACAATGAACTTCGATGACACTCAGAAGGAGCCTACCGTACTCCCTACCCGTATTCCGTTGTTGCTCGTAAATGGTGCAAGCGGTATCGCCGTAGGTATGGCAACAAACATGGCACCTCATAATCTCTCGGAGGTTATCGATGCTTGCTGCGCATATATCGATAACAAGGAGTGCACTTGCGAGGATTTGCTCCACTTTGTTAAGGGTCCTGACTTCCCTACCGGCGCACTCATCTACGGTTACGAGGGTGTTAAGGAGGCGTTGTTGACAGGTCGTGGTCGCGTAGTTATGCGTGCTCGTCACGATATCGAGACCACTTCGACAGGCCGCACCCAGCTCATCTTCACCGAGATTCCTTACATGGTGAACAAGCAGGAGATGATCAAGCACATCGCTTCGCTCATCAAGGAGGGTCGTTTGGAGGGTATTGCCGATGTAAACGACGAGTCGGACCGTCAGGGTACCCGCGTAGTTGTAACTTTGAAGCAGGATGCTGTTGCAAATGTAGTGTTGAACATGTTGTTCAAGCACACCGAGTTGCAGACTTCATTCTCGGTAAACAATATCGCCTTGGTAAATGGCCGTCCACAGGTTTTGAACCTGCTCGACCTTATCCGCCACTTTGTTGACCACCGCCACGATGTTGTAGTTCGCCGCTCGCGCTTCGACTTGCGCAAGGCTGAGGAGCGTATGCACATCGTACTCGGTTTGCTCATCGCACAGGACAACATCGACGAGGTTGTTAAGATTATCCGCAACGCAAAGAGCGTTGACGAGGCTAAGGCTACTCTCTCGGAGCGTTTCGGCTTGACCGACATCCAGACTGCGGCAATCGTAGATATGCGTTTGCGTGCATTGACAGGATTGGAGCGTAGCAAGCTCACCGCTGAGCGCGACGAGTTGCAGAAGACTATCGACTACTTGACTGCAGTTCTCGCAGACGAGGGCATGCAGCTCGGTATCGTTAAGGAGGAGTTGCTCGAGATCCGCGAGAAGTATGGCGACGAGCGTCGTTCGGAGATTGTTTACGCTTCGGAGGAGTTCAACCCAGAGGACTTCTACGCTGATGAGGATATGGTTATTACCATTTCGCACCTCGGCTACATCAAGCGTACATCATTGGCAGACTACCGCACACAGAACCGTGGTGGTGTAGGTATGAAGGGTTCGGCTACCCGCGACGAGGACTTCATCGAGCACATCTATGTTGCTTCGATGCACAACACAATGATGTTCTTCACCGAGAAGGGTCGTTGCTTCTGGTTGAAGGTTTACGAGATTCCGGAGGGCACACGCTCATCTAAGGGTCGTGCTATCCAGAACATCATCAATATCGAGCCGGATGATAAGGTTCGTGCATACATCAACTGCAAGAAGCTCAACGACGAGGAGTATATCAACTCTAACTATATTATAATGTGTACCAAGAACGGTACCGTTAAGAAGACCAAGTTGGAGGCATACTCGCGTCCTCGTACCAATGGTATCAACGCTATCGAGGTTCGTGAGGGCGACCGTCTTATCGAGGCTAAGCTCACAAGCGGTGCTGCAGAGATTATGATCGCAACACGCGAGGGTAAGGCTATCCGCTTCAACGAGTCTACAGTTCGTGAGGTAGGCCGTACTTCGATTGGTGTACGCGGTGTTGCTCTCGAGGGCGACAACGAGGCTATCGGTATGATCTGCATCGAGCCTGATTCGAACGAGAATGTACTCGTACTCTCGGCTAATGGTTACGGTAAGCGTACAGATCTTGACGAGTACCGCATCACAAACCGTGGTGGTAAGGGTGTCAAGACTATCAACATCACCGAGAAGACAGGCGAGTTGGTAGCTATCAAGGCTGTAACCGACGATAACGACTTGATGATTATCAACCGTTCGGGTATCACTATCCGCACTTCGATCGAGCAGATTCGCGTAGCAGGTCGTGCAACACAGGGTGTACGCATCATCAACCTCCGCGAGGGCGATGAGATTGCATCAGTTGCAGTAGTTCCTGTAACCGAAGAGGAGGAACTCACCGAGGGCGCAGTAGTAGAGGAGGCAACAACTGAGGGCGCAGAGGGCGCAACTGAGGTTGCAGCAACCGAGGCTACAAATAGTAACGAATAATAAAAACAACCTTTTAACCGTTATACGAATATGAAAAGGATTATAACATTGGTAGTAGCGTTGGCAGCTCTCGTAGCGCCAGCAGCTACCGCACAGAAGATTAACGAAGCAGCATTTGTTGCAAAGTTGGAGAAGAGCAATGCCGATATCGCAAACCCTAAGAAGAGCGGTAAGGCTGCAACATGGCTCAACCGCGGTAAGGTTTGTGCCGATGCTATCTTGGAGCCTACAAAGAACCTCTTTGCAGGTCTTGATGCAAACATGCTCGCAATGACTCTCGGTACTGCACCGGCTGAGGTTAATGACGGTATCTACAAGTTCGACCGCATCACCGTACACACAAAGGGCGGTAAGGTTGTAGCTTGGGAGGTAAACAAGGAGGTATTGCCTAACGCTTTCGAGACTGCAAAGGAGTCTCTCTTGAAGGCTTACGAGTTGGATAACGCTGTAGCTCCAAAGATTAAGACTATCTTGGACGGCCTTATCAACCACTACTCGGAGATTGGTTCGTTGAGCCTCGACATCGCAGCTTACAAGACCGCAATCGATGTATATCTCAAGGCTGTAGAGTTGCAGAAGAACCCTGCTATCGGCAAGGAGGATTCTCGTTACTACTTCTTTGCAGGTCAGTTGGCTGCATTCCTCGGCGCACAGGAGCCTCACTATTTTGTAGATGGCGAGAAGTACCTTTCGCGTGCTCTCGAGCTCGACTACAAGGATGAGCAGGGTAACCTCTACTACTTCTTGTTCCACTGCTACTATGGTCAGCGTGCTAACGACAAGGAGAAGCTCGTTAAGGCTAAGAATGCGTTGTTGGAGGGTATCGAGAAGTACCCACGCAACGAGCGTATCATGGAGGGCTTGATCCAGCTCTACACCTCGGAGGAGGGCGTAGGCGATCCTGCAGACTTGGTTGAGCGCATCGACAAGATGCTCACCGAGAAGCCGGACAATGCAGACCTCTGGTTTGCTCGCGGTCAGGTATTCTTCAAGTTGAAGAACTTCGACGAGTGTATCAACTCATTCCTCAAGATCAACGATTTGAAGCCAAACGACTACGATACAAACTTCTACCTCGGATACTTCTACATGGCTAAGGGCGACGAGGTTAACCGCGCATTCAACGCACGCCTCGACAGCATCAGCAGCCAGGAGGCTTACCAGGAGGGCTTGAAGGAGGTTAATGCCGCTTACATGAAGTCGTTGCCTTGGTTGGAGAAGGCTATGGAGTTGAAGCCTGAGAGCGTAGACTGCGCTGAGTATTTGAAGGTTCTCTGCTTCCGTCTTCGCAACGAGGATGGTATCATGGACAAGTACAACAAGTACAATGCTATCTACAAGAAGTTGAAGGGCATCCAGTAATTGACAACAGAGATTAAGGAGTTTAGGGAGTTTAGGGAAGACGAAATCCCTAAGCTCCCTAATTTCATTAAAGACAAACAGAAGATATGAAACGATTTCTTGCAGTTATCGCAGCCCTCGCCTTGGCGGTCTCGGCTGTAGAGGCAAAGCCCAAGTATCTGAAGAGTTGGAGCGAGGGTTATATGGATATCCACCACATCAGCACAGGTCGTGGCCCTGCGATATTCTTTATGTTGCCAGATGGAACACGACTCTTGGTTGATGCAGGCGATTTGGGCGACCCTTCGCGTTGGACACACAAGGAGATTATGCCGGCTGTGCCAAATGCTAACAAGCGCCCTGCCGAGTGGATTGCTCGCTATATCGAGCACTTCTCGAAGCCGTTGAATAAGGAGTTATATCTCGATTACGCAATGATTACCCACTTCGATACCGACCACTATGGTATTCTCGATCACCTGGCGATCTCGGTTGAAGGCAAGCCATACAAATACACCGGTATGACACACCTCGCCAATCTTGTAAATATACGCACAATGATTGACCGAGGCTACCCTAACTACGACTACCCTACAGCCGAGAGATTTCGCAAACGCAATGGAAAGCTCTTCAGGAATTACGAGTTATTCTTGAAGGAGCGCGAGGAGAAGGGGCAGAAGAATGAGCAGTTTGCAGTTGGTAGCGACAAGCAGTTGGTGCTGAAGAACAATGCTGCACTCTACCCTACATTCCGTATTCAGAACATTGCCGGCAACGGCCGTATATGGACAGGCGAGGGCAACAATACCCGCGCAGTTGTACCCGCCGATGCTCCAGCCGGATCGTACCTCAACGAGAACTCGTCGAGTTGTGTATTCCGTCTTGAGTATGGCAACTTTGCATACTATATGGGCGGTGATATCAGCGGTACATGGTC
Organism: Alistipes sp.; assembly: GCA_017561105.1. Classification (GTDB taxonomy): domain Bacteria; phylum Bacteroidota; class Bacteroidia; order Bacteroidales; family Rikenellaceae; genus Alistipes. The sequence goes on from JAFZDR010000050.1 coordinate 4,973, forward strand.
AAAGAAGAAGAACAATCCGTGGAACGATGTACAGAGCCAGGTCAGCAAGGTTATCGGCACCGTGGATGTCGCCTTGGCGGACCACCACGGCTATCGCGACTCGATGAATGACAACCTTCTCAATGCTTTGAAGACGAATGCAATCGTACTGCCTGTATGGGATTTGTACCACCCGCACCCTAACGCAATGAAGCGTATTATAAATAATGGTGTAACCGAGATTTTCCCTGCGGGCATGACTGCAGAAAATCTCGCAAAGCTCAACGAGAAGGGTCTTGCCGAGGGCATCCGTCCTTCGGGACACATCGTATTGCGAGTATATAACGGTGGAAAGAAGTATCAGATCTTTGTATTGAACGACCGTTCGCTCGACTACGAGATTATCTACAAGTCGAAGGTCTTTACCGCAAATGGTAACAAAAAATAGTTGCCACTAAGAGAAGTAAAAACGCGATGATTAAGTCATCGCGTTTTCTTTTTTACCTATATTTATTTTAGTTTTCGGAAAGGTAGTTTCAAAACTCCGAAGAAGGCCTCGCCAAAGATGCTCGAGGACATCTTCGATGTGCCGAGTTCGCGATCGGTAAATACGATTGACTCCTCGCGAAGACGGAAGCCAAGTTTCCAGGCGGTATACTTCATCTCAATCTGGAAGCCGTAGCCAATCATTCTCACATTGTCGAGGTTGATGCGCTCCAAAACCTCGCGACGATAGCCTACAAAGCCCGCAGTAGAGTCTGCAACCGGCATACCCGTAACAATGCGCACATAGAGCGATGCTCCATACGATATAAGAATACGCGAGAGTGGCCAATTCACCACATTCATACCCTTGACATAGCGCGAGCCTACAACCACATCGGCATCACTCTCCAAACGGGCAGCAAGGCGTATCAAATCGTCAGGATTGTGCGAGAAGTCGCAATCCATCTCGAAAATCTCGTCGTAGCCATTTGCCAAAGCCCACTTAAAGCCTGCAATATAGGCTGTGCCAAGTCCCAACTTACCACTGCGCTCTACGAGATTTACTCGCGTACCATACTCCGCCATCTTCTCGCGAATAATGTTGGCTGTGCCATCGGGCGAGCCATCATCGACATAGAGAAGATCGAAGTCGCCCGCAAGCGACATCACCTTATCGGTCATACGAGCCACATTCTCGCACTCGTTGTAGGTAGGAATAATTACGACTCTTTTCATAACGCACTACATCATATCGTTAAATTCTCGTTTTCCAAACATATAACGCAATACCACCGAGCCATAGTATATCGGCGCCTCGCGTTTCACATTTTTGCGTATCTCTTTACGCTCGGCCGACAAGCGCTTATGCCATGCCATAAAATCGTGCCACGCCTGCCATACAGCCTTTGCACTCGCATTTTTACCATGTACGAGGTAGCTCATTGCAGCCGCAAAATCCAATACGGGGCGCACTACAGCCACCAACGCACGCTGCCAAGGCGAAGCGCAGCGGAAGAGCATTGCAAGGTTATTGCGATGATTTAACATCGTCTTAAATGGCGAATCGGTCGAGAGTGTTGCTCCGCCCAAGTGATAGACCTTAGAACGCGGCTCTATCACAACCCTGCGTCCTGAAAGCCACACTCGCCAGCAGAGGTCTATCTCCTCCTGGTGAGCAAAGAACTCCTTGGCTAAGCCTCCAAGTTCGCGATACACCTCGGCCCTGCAGCAGAAGGCTGCGCCACTACCCCACATCACATCGCGCGGAGTGTCGTATTGACCCTTATCCTCCTCTATACTGTTCAATATGCGACCACGGCAGAATGGATAGCCAAGCAGGTCGATAAAACCTCCCGATGCACCGGCATACTCAAACTTCGTGCGGCACTTATCATCCAACAGTTTCGGCACAACAACCGCGACATCCTCGTTCTGCTCCAGCTGCTCCAAGAGCGGCGACAGCCACCCCTCGGCTGGCTCTATATCGGAGTTCAGTAATACGAAAATATCGTAACCATCGAGTTGTGCCAAGGCTCTGTTGTAACCCTCGGCAAAGCCGTAATTCTTATCGAGCAGAATGAGCTTCACTGCGGGCATAGTCGCCTTCAGCCACGCCACCGAGTCGTCGGTAGAGCCGTTGTCGGCAACCACAATATCTGCTCCGTGGGTCGTCTCGACCACACGCGGCAGATAGTGCTGCAGATGCTTCACTCCATTCCAATTAAGTATTACGACAGCCGTATTCATCGCTACTCGATAGTTTTATAATCGTTGTAGAACTTGGACTCTGCGGTCGGGCGATTCTTCCAGCGCTTGTGCGACCACATCCAATGCTCGGGTTTAGCCTCGATAGTACGTTCCAAGCAGCGCACATATCGCTCGGTTATCTCGTGAGGAGCAACATCCTCCTTGCCGTCGTAGAGTTGGGTATAGTTGTGGCGGTAGCACCCTGCGCTTATGCGCTCCAACTCCATATAGAAGACCGGCAAGCCAAACTTCATCGCCAACTGCTCGCCACCATCGAAGAATAGCGAATCGTGATTGAGGAAGCGATGCCAACAACAACCCTTTGTCGGAGGGCAATTCTGATCCGAGATAAGACCGACAATCAGGTTTTTGCCATTTATACCGTTACGATTTGCGACATAGTGACGCATAAAGAGGTTGCTCGGCACAACATCCACCTCGGGATTATTGCGCAATCGCTTGTAGAGTTTATCCATAATAGAACTCTTAAGCGGGCGATATGCCACAACAAGGTGGTGTGTCGTAATCTCGAGATATAGATTTAGCGCAATCTCCCAAAAGCCGTAGTGCGATGTTAAAATAACAACATTTCTACCCTCAATAACCTCGCGGAAGTTCTCGGTGAGGTTGAACTCGGTAGCCTTACGACGGCGACGCTCATTCATTGCAGCTAACGAGAGTGTACCGATAACCATCTCGGCGAGGTGGTCGTAGTAGCGGCGGCATATCTCGTTAATCTCCGCGTCACTCTTATTCGGGAAGGAGTCGCG
>JAFZDR010000051.1 GCA_017561105.1 Alistipes sp.
ACTCGGGCGGCAACTTGATTGGCGAGGAGAAGTGGCTTACAGAGTTCTTGAACGCTGCGGTAGATTGTCGTTTTGTACAGGAGAACAAAGATGGCAAGTCTTATACCTACATTCTCACTAACAACTCGTCATTCGCATACAGATTGCGCCTTGGCACAGCTATATACAACTTGGAGCCATTCCGCTCTTTGAATGTAAAGTGTACACGCGACGAGAAGAGTGGCAAAATCGGCACTCCGACATTTAGCGTAGATAACATGTGGCACCTCGACTATCAGCACCCTGTTATCGAATTTACAATCGACAAATAACCCTTAAAACACCAAATTTATGAAACGATTAGTTTTATCACTGCTATTCGTAGCATTGTGCTTGACAGGTGTCAATGCTCAGAAGAAGATACCTCACTCGGTAAGAACTTACAACGAGGTTGCTTCGCGCAGAACCGATATATACATCCCTCAGGTAAATGGATACAATGTATATAAAGGCGACTTCCATGTTCACACAACCTATTCGGATGGTCGCGTAAACCCTGCAGGCCGAGTAACCGAGGCTTGGATGGATGGTCTTGACATCGTTGCTATCACCGACCACTACGAGGGTCATCGTGGCGTAAGAAACTTCTTCAAGGTAACTGCTCCGTACAACGAGGATGGCAAGCCTACAAAGTATCTCTCTGCTACAGAGGCAAAGAGCATAAAGGTTGATTTCAACGCTATTCACCGAGAGGCTGAGAAGCAGCTCGAGAAGAGCGGCTACCCTATGTTGCTTATCAAGGGTTGTGAGATGGCTCGTAACCCTAAGACTCACGGTCACTTCAACTGCTTGTTCCTCCAAGATCCTAACCCGCTCTACGATCCGGATTTGAAGGTAGCATTCAAGCGCGTACACGAGCAGGGCGGTATCGTTATCCACAACCACCCTTCATACAAGCGTGGCACAACCGACAAGAGCGAGTGGCATGCAGAGGTTTACAAGGAGGGCTTGATCGACGGTATAGAGGTAGCAAACGGCTATACCTACTACCCTCTTATGGTAGGTCGTTGTCTTGAGGAGAAACTCACTATGTTCGGTAATACCGACGAGCACGGCTTGACTGCTCACAAGTATGCATCGGCTGGCAACCACCGTACAATGACCTTTGTATTTGCAAAGGAGCTCACCGAGAAGGCTGTGAAGGATGCACTCTTGAAGCGTCGTACACTCGTATATTCGGGCGGTAATGTTATCGGCGAGGAGAATTTGCTCATTGATTTGATCAACGCATCGGTTGATTGCCGCTTTGTAAGAGAGAACAAGAAGGATGAGACTCGTACATACACCCTCACAAACCTCTCTTCGGTTACATACCGCTTGCGTCGTGGCAAGACTATCTACGAGTTGGAGCCATACCGCACTCTCACATGCTCATTTGGTAAGGATAAGAATACCAAGCAGTATCGTGCACCTAAGTTCACTATCGAGAACATGTATCACAGTGACTACAAGCACCCTGCTGTAACTTTCGAAATCGACAAATAAATCTAACAAAAAATTACAACTATCACTATGAAAAGAGTATTATTTGCAGCACTGCTCCTTATCTTTGGAGTTGGTATGCATAGCACAAGTGTTGCCGGTCCACACGCATCGATTAGATTGTATAACAATGCGCCGACCAGAACACACTTCGTATTGCCAGGCATTAACGGTTTGAACTGCTATACTGCAGATCTCCATGTTCACACAATGTTCTCGGATGGCTCGGTTACTCCTGACGAGCGCGTAAAGGAGGCTTGGATCGACGGACTCGATATTATGGCTATCACCGACCATATCGAAACTCGTCGTCGCGAGCGCGAAATGCTCAAATTCTTGAAGGGCTACTCGCCTGACAAGAGCGGTTTCGAGCCAATCAACACCCGTTGTTCTCGTGGTGTTCACGCCGATGAGCGCGGTATCGTTTCGGACTTAAACTTCTCGGCAGAGTTGGCTCTCAAGGCTGCAGCAAGCTACCCTGAGCTCACAATCATCAAGGGTGCTGAGATTTCGCGCGAGCCTGTACATATCGGCCACTACTGCGCACTCTTCACCACCGACAACAACAAAATCTACTCGACTGACGATGCTCAGGCTATCCGCAATGCACGCGCACAGGGTGCTATCATCACCCACAACCACCCGGGTTGGGAGCGCAAGTCGAGCGACTACACCGAGTTTGAGAAGAAGATCTACGCTGAGGGTTTGATCGATGGTATCGAGGTTTCCAATGGTCGTAACTTCTACCCTGAGATCGTTCGTCGCGCCGTTAAGAAGAAGTTGTATATGGTTTCGGCTACCGATATCCACGCAACTACTGCAAGCATCTTCGGCAAGCAGAACTTCTACCGCGATATGACCCTCATCTTCGCCAAGGATAAGAGCGAGAAGGAGTTGCGCAAGGCTCTCTTGTCGCAAAAGACTCTTGGCTACTGCGGTGGTTACATCATCGGTGAGGAGTCGCTTTTGGCAAAGTTCTTCCAGGCATCGGTATCTGCTACATATGCAAGCTCAACCAAGAAGAAGACCTCTATTTCGCTCACCAACCACACATCGTTCGATTACAAATTGACACACAATGGTCGTGAGATTATCTTGCCTGCATTCCAGACAGTATTGGTTTCGTTGTCGGGCAAGAAGGCGGTTTTCTCGGTAGAGAATATGTTCCATATGGACACCAAGCATCCAATTGTTGAACTCAAGATTAACAAATAATATCCATGAAAAGATTATTTTTAGTTTTAGCATTGGTAGCGTTTGCTATTACCAATGTTGCCGCTCAGAAGCGTATTCCCGAGACAGTAAACCTCCTTCCAAACACACAGCGCCGTGTTGAGATTATCCTTCCGCAGGTGAATGGAATGAATGTCTATAAGGCTGACCTCCACACCCACTCTATCTACTCGGATGCAGAGCTCACACCTGAGCAGCGTGTTCGCGAGGCTTGGTTGGATGGTCTTGACATCTTTGCAATGACCGACCATGTCGAGTATCGTCGTCACGAGCCTAATATGCTCAAGTTCTTGAAGGGCTATAACGATGGCAAGGCAAAGAAGGCTATCAACTACAATGTTATCCGCAAGGCAGCTACCGAGGAGGGCATCAAGGCTGATCTCAACCTCCCTACACAGCTCGCACAGAAGGCTGCAAAGGCGTATGGTGAGGCTATGTTGATTATTCCGGCTTGTGAGATCACTCGTGAGCCTAAGACTATCGGCCACTTCAACGCTCTCTTCACTACCGACAACAACGCAATCTACGATATTGACCCTATGCAGTCGTTGCGTAATGCACGCAAGCAGGGCGCGCTCATCACCCAGAACCATCCGGGTTGGAGCCGCAAGAACTGCAACATCACCGAGTTCGAGCAGGCAGCTTTCGATGAGGGTTTGATCGATGGAGTTGAGATTATGAACGGTATTTCGTTCTATCCAAAGGCTATGCAGCGTTGCATCGACAAGAAGCTCTACATGTTGGCTTGTACCGATGTTCACGGCTTGACAAGCACTTATCGCAACTGTGGCGTATTCCGTACAATGACCTTTATCTTCGCAAAGGAGAATACTTCGAAGGCTATTCGCAAGGCTCTCGAGAAGCGCCAGACACTCGCATATAGCGCCGGCCATATCGCTGGTGAGAGCGCGTTGTTGCAGGAGTTCTTCAAGGCTTCGGTTAACTGCAAGCTTCTCGCTCATGGCAAAAAGGGCTCTTCATACGCTCTTACCAACACCACTTCGATTGGTTACAAGTTGCGTGTAGGTCGAAGCACATTGGAGTTGCCTCCATTCCAGACTATTACTATCAATGTTGGTTTGGATAAGGAAGGCAAGCACAAGGATGTTGTATTACATGTTGCAAATATGTGGGAGGTGGGTTACAAGAACCCTAAGATCGTTTACAAGGCTGCAAAGAAGTAGTCTGCGACAACCCCAAAATAGAAAGATGGATGTTTCTCAACATCCATCTTTTTATTCTACTCTCCATGCAACCTCTTCACGAAGAAGATGTGCCGTAGGGTTATCGGGTAATCGATCGAGCAGCTGCTGTACCGCCTCGTCCGAGAGGTTTATTGCAAGTGCCGTTGCTCCCTGCGCTACAAGGCGATTATCCGAAAAGTTTGACACTGCCGAGAGAATTGCATCGATAGAGATTGCTCCCTCTACCCCACCATTGCGAGCTGCCGAGAGGAGTGCGCAATAAGCCAACAAGGCGTTATCCGATGCACACCACGCAGCAAGCAACTCCGCAATGCAGGATACCCTACTGAGCAGGGCATGTGATGCCTGCTCGGCAACCTCGGAGTTGATAATGCCCGAAGCCCACAAATCTAAGTCAGAGACTTTCACCTGCTCGGCATCGGCAATCCACAACGCCACAAGGCGCACCTCGCGGATACTCTGCGTATAGAAATACTCGGCTAAAGTGTGATCGGTGCCAATTTCGCGAGCAAGGTTGCGAATGGCATATATCTGCACGCCGTAGTTGCGCTCGTAGTCAGCACCAAAGTAGCGCATCGTATCGAGTGCAGCTCCATTCATCTCCATGCGAAGACGATAGAGAAGAAGGCGTTTCTTCTGCTCCAACATACTATTTAATAGGGAGTGCTGTTACGCTCTTGCCATACAACGGAGAGGCGAACTCGACTGTATCCATCAATGTTGCCTCGCCAATAAGCGAGCACTTCGACTGCGGAACAATCAGATACTCTGCCGACACCTTATCCTTCGGGCCAAGTGGCAACAAGATATCACTATACGCCTTGTGAGGTGCTGTTTCGACCTTCACAACGATAGGCTTACCCGACAAATCATCTACGGCAACAATGCCCATATCATCGCTGAAACGGCATACCATATACTCGTTCTTATCGGGTGTTATTGTAATATCAAATGTATAGACCTTCTCGGTAACGCTCTTTGCACCATAGAACATATCAAGGCACTCCTTCTCGATGCGGGCGATCTCGTCGAGAGCAGCCTTCAAGCCTGCGCCAAAGACATTCTCGCCTGCCTCACCGGTGATCAAATCAAGGCGATGCTTGCGCAATGAGAATATCATCTCTGCGGTCGAAGCAGCCTGCTCCTCATTTGTCTCAACCTTTGCCGACACTCTGTTCGACGGCAATGGCAAAACATAAGGCTCCTGAGCAACTGCAACCGGCTGTTTCTCGGCAGCACCAAGTGCCAACTTACCATCCAACAACTCTATCGATGAATACTCCGAGAGGGTTGCACGCTTACCAAGGTACTTCTGCGCATAACGAGCATAGATACCCGGTGTAAAGTGCTCTGTTGCAACACGAAGTGTTACATTTACAACCACAGGCTCAGCCTCGGTTACTACGGCAACACCATTCTTAAGGTAGAGTCCCGCCTTTGTTATATTCTGTGCTACGGCTATTGTCGCGAACGAAACAACGACCAAAATTGCAAATAATCTCTTCATAAATCTTCGGTTTTATGCTACGAAGGTACGACTTTTCCGTATGATTATCAAAATTTAAGGTAAAAATCTTTGGTTAGCGCGCGATACTCATCGGTATAGTCGCCTCGTTGAGCCTTCTCGATTGTGATATTTTCGATGGCAAACTCCTCGTTTTTGCTCCTCGCAAACTCCGCCATTACGCGCTTTACGGCCGCACCCGTTGTGGGGTGCATATCGCATCGGCGAACAATGTGCAATCGTGTGATTGCGAGATATTTATCAAACTCTGCAGTAGGCAAAATTAAGGCAAATCGGCCACTATCGGCAAGCAGACGGCACACTGCCCTATCCAGCTCCTCGAAGGTTAAATCTTGCGTATGACGCGCCGTTGTGCGCTTTGCATCGGG
>JAFZDR010000052.1 GCA_017561105.1 Alistipes sp.
CAAAAATAATTGTGTAGCCAATAGTTTCACCGTTGTGAACAATTGGGGTGATACTCTTGATGTAATCATTTTTCTGCAATGCCGAAACAATTGTTTGTAGAGAGGATATATTGGTATTCATCTCCTTACATAAATCCTCCAACTCGTCAACTCTATCCTCCAATTCGTCTATGCGATTGGATAAATAAGAATCATCATACACTCCATCTGTTGTACATCCAAAGCAGAATAGAAGTGTCGTCAATAAAGTAAAGACTAACCTTTTCATAATAAGTTTCTGTTTGCCTACCAACCCCGAATAAGGCATTATTATAAAAAAGAAAGTGTGAGGTTAATTATCGTTTATCTGCTCTGAGGCTCTGGAATGCCTATGCCGTAAATAAACAATACCCCACACTCGTATTTATCTACAAGAATGGGGTAAAACACCCCTATTGAAGAGTCAATACGGAGTGACGAGTGTGTTGCTTTCCTTACGGCTTCGAAATTTTCCAGATTTCAGAGCAAGGATAAAAGCTAATACACTTTCATCAAATATGTCTGCAATCTTATGATTACGCTACAAATTTATACAATTATTTTTTAATAAGCAATTGCATTTTAGAAATTTTGAGAAAATGGAGAAAAAGAGTAACTTTGTAGAAACTTAACAGCTACAATTATGAGATTTTTGAAGATTTTTTTACTTGCTATCACCACATTGGTGGTGGCTCATGAGGCTATGGCGCAGCGCCACATCAATGTTGGAGCAGAGGTCTGGATTGAACCAAACCAGACACCCGAAGATATTGATATGTGGTTCAAGCGGATGTCCGACAACAAGATGCGCTCGGCTCGAGTATTCTTGATGTGGAACTACATAGAGGTTGCACCGGGTAAGTACGACTTCTCTATTGCCGACCTCGCCTTTGAAAAGGCCAAGAAGCATGGTGTAGAGCTCGAGGTGTCGCTCTTCTGCACTCACGCTCCGGCCTTCTATGGAGAGCAGTATGCCTACCGTACACAGCGCCATACTCTGTTGTGGAGCAGAGAGATACAGGCTCTCTCGGCCAAGTTTATTGAGGCGTGTGTTAAGCGTTATCGCGAGCACCCTTCGCTCGGCTCATGGTGGATTTTGAACGAGCCTTGCGGCTTTGAAAGAACCTCGCCTTTGGCTGTCGAATTTACTCAGGATTGGCTCCGCAAGAAGTATGGCACAATCGAGGAGTTGAACAAGGCGTGGATTACAGCCTACAAGTCGTTTGACGAGATCCGTTTCAAGGAGGAGTGGATATCGTCAAAGGCCTTTATGTGGGTAGGTGCCAATTACGATTGGAACAGAATTCAGCGCGATTTTCTCACCTATAACTTCCGTTGGATAGGCGAGCAGATTCGCAAGCACGACAATAGCCATCCCGTAACTACCAACCCAGCCGAGTATTTCTTGTTGTTGGACAAGTATGACTTGGCGGAGTATCGCAATATCCTCGATATTCTCGGTGTCTCTATGCACGCCGCATTCCAGCTCTGCTCGATGAATCGCAATCAGTATGGCTATGCTGTAGCGGGAATTTGCGAGATGTTACGCGCTCACGCAACCAATAACCACTTCTGGGTGAGCGAGATGCAGGCGGGAAATAATATGTTCACAGGCTTGAAGGCAAATGCTCCTCAGCGCAAGGACCTCGCACAGTGGGTGTGGTCGAGTATCGGTACAGGTGCGCGTAAGGTTATATATTGGAGTACCAATTATCGCCGTCAGGGTTGCGAGGCCGGTGAATGGAGCGTCTTTGGCTTTAAGGGCGAGGATACCGACCGCTCAATTGTTACGCGCGATATCAATGAGGTACTCGAGAAGTCGGATGATTTCTTTGCCGAGTCTAAACCGGAGTTGGGTAATATAACTCTTATTATCAGCCCCGAAACACAGCGTATGTTGCGCCACATCCGCACAAGCTCAAATGCGGGTGTGCGTACTTGGGATTTCTTCGCTCAAATTCGTACAACATTTATGTGGTATGAGGCTCTTCTCGAGCTTGGTCACCAACCAAAGATGCGCTTTATGACCGACTACGAGTGGGAAAAGAGTGGCAAGGGCGATGTGGTTGTTATTGCAAACTCGGTGACTATACCAAATGATTGCATCCCTCGCATCGAGAAGTTTGTAGAGCGCGGAGGTCGCCTTATCGTTGAGGGATTGTCGGGCTTCTACGATGAGAATTGTGTCTGTACATCACTCCACAAATTCGGCTTGGAGCGACTTGTAGGTGGCGTCTATGAGGATATCCGTCATCGCGATACACCGCAGTATTTCAACTTGGAGGGAATCGGCAAAGTCGAGGGTCATGCATGGCATCCAATAGTTCGAGCAACTGCACCTACCGCAAAGGTTATCGGTTCGGGAGCCGAGGGTAATGTAGCTCTCTACAACAAACTTGGCGAGGGTGAAGTATGGTGGTATACTCCAACAATCTCAATGTCGTGCGCTACACGAAATGACTCTGCCGAGTTGGCAAAACTTTGTAAAGTGCTCCTTGACGATAAACTTGCCGATCAGCCATTCCGCTTTGCCGGCTATGCCGATGGTGCGTTGATGCGAGTGCTGCGCAGTGGCGACGAGTATATAACCGTACTCACCAATAATAAGTACACCCCTTGTACCATTAAGCTTATCTCGCCAAAGGGTCTGAAGGCGACACCGATATTCGGAGAGGCGAAGTTGAGCAAGTCGGGCAAGGTAACGCTCGATGATAGAGAGACATTGGTTCTCCGTTGGAAGTAACAAAAAAAGACCTGCAATCGCAGGTCTTTTTTTTGTTGTCGCGATATCGCAGTTGCAACGAAACGTTTACTCTCTAAATGCAGAACATGATGCATTTGGATTTGTAATAGTGTTGTTTACGCTGCAAGAGCCGATTGCTGAATTATAGTATATACAATTACGGCAAACTCTGTTCGAGCTACCACCCGAAGAGGTGCCCGATTGTGCAAGGGCGTGGAGTATAGGTGCTGCACGCAGGAATGCAACGAGTATCGCGATGATCAATACGGCAAACGACAAAATATAGGCAGAATATACCATGACTGCAGTAGAGATGAGTAGCAGAGTGAAGATCTTTACCATATTCGGACTATTCTTAACCATATCGTAGAGCAGATATATAAGAGCTACTCCGATACACATTGCTGTAATCCCCCAATTGCCTTTTGTCTCTATACCTATAGACGATGCTATACCAGCAATAACGATAGCGGCAGCCATCATTACTCCGAATGCAATAAGCAGCGACTTCCAGGAGAACTTTACCTTTGTTGCCTTCAGCAGTCCCTTATTTATAAAGTAGCAGAGAATAATATTGACAAGAGCTACAAGCGTAAAGACTATGGAGAAGAGCCAGCCATAACCTAACATCGAGGCTTTGCTGGAGAGTAGGTAATTTATGATATTTGTACCTTCCCATCCAAAACAGAGTCCGCCACATCCCAGCAAAATAACTTCAACGACAACCATAAACAGCGATAAATGGGCTGTCGAAAGCAGTTCGGGAAGTTGCTCATCCGAGATAGTTTCCTTGATGATACTGCGTACATAAAATGCCATAAAGCCGATAGCCACCAATGGTAGCAACATCAGCCAAATTATACGCTTGTCTTTTGGAGCATTATTCCATTTGTATATGAGTTTCTCTTGATACTTGGTTCGATCTCTGGCATTCATATCCTCTAACTCGTCGATATACTCCTGAGTTACGAGTGTCAACTCTGCTGATGGAATTAGATACTCCGTTCCCTCATCATAGAACGATATCTTTTTGCCAGCTTTCTCGGCTACTTGCCAAAAGTATCCTGCTTCGATCTCAAGTGAAAGCAGATCTTCTGTGCAAACAACATTGTTCTGCTTGCAATACTCCATTTGCTCTTGCGCAGACCTATCGCTCATCTTAGCGGTCATAGCCTTTGGCGCAACATAAAAATAGGTTTTGTTACCACCAAAAATCAGTAATAACAGAAACCAACCAATGGCAACTGCCAAAGTGAGAATGTAACTCTTCTTCATATTTGTTTAGGATAACTCTTTTTACGATTGTTTGTCAATTCTCTATTTTACTCTTTCGGGATTTTCGCGCAGGAACTGCTCCCACGACTTCGATCCGCGTTTGCGAGCAACCTTATCGCCACCCAACCCCTTGACTTTTGTACCGCCAAGAGCCTGATTTATCGGCGATGATACCGAGTAGTAGTGGCACAATGCCACAGCCATACCGTCGGTAGCATCCAACTTTCTCGGAGCCTTTTCGATATGAAGGGTCTTCATCACAATGCCCGCAATCTGCTCCTTCGATGCCGAGCCGAGTCCCACGACTGCCTGCTTGATGCGTGACGGTGCATACTCGAATACATCTACATCCTGGCTGAGCGCCGCAGCCATAGCTACGCCCTGAGCACGACCAAGTTTGAGCATCGACTGCACATTCTGTCCGAAGAAAGGCGACTCCAAGGCCACCTCGCGAGGTTGATACTCCCTGACTAAGCGGCTGACACTATCAAAGATATATCGCAGCTTCTCGTAGGGGTCGGTTATCTTGTGAAGGTCTATCTCGCCCATCACCACAGCCGACACATTGCGGCCATCGACCTCCACAACACCATAACCGGTATAGTTGGTGCCGGGGTCGATGCCCAAAATGCGATATTTCTCCTTCGCTTGTGCCATATTTTACTTGAACAACTCTGCCAACTTCTCGAGTACAGCCTCACCGCGCAAATTCTTTGCTACGATAACGCCATTCGAGCAGTCGATGAGGAAGTTTGTAGGGATTGACTCTACAGCGTAATCATTGGCTGCAGGGTTGTCGAAACGCTCCAAAGTGCTGACATTAACCCACTTCATCTGCTGCTTCTCGATAGCGCCCTTCCACGACTCGTGCTTAGCATCGAACGATACACCGTAGATCTCGAAGCCCTTCTTGTGATAGAGTTTGTATGCCTCCTTCAATACAGGCATCTCGCCCATACATGGTCCGCACCACGATGCCCAGAAATCGAGCAATACATAGCGGTTATTCTTATTCTCGACAACCGACTTGAGCGATACATTTTCGCCATTTACATTCGGCTGGTCGATGTCGATATAGTGAGGTACGTAGTCACTACCCTCAGACTGCGGCTCGGTCTTGAACTTGCGCTCCGAACTCTCCTTCATTCGTACCACAATCGGCAACTGCTTCAACTCCTCAGGCAACGCATTTATGCGCTCCAAAGTCTTGACTGCAGGCTCTGAATACGACACCTGACGCAACATAAATACGCCAAAAAGGTTATCCTTGTTTGCCTCGAGGTACTCTACCTGCATAGCATCGAATGCAGCCTCGACCTCAGCCATCTTTGCCTTGTCGCCACTGCCTGCAGCCTGACGATAATCGGCCATATACTGCTGGCTGCGATTCATCATATCGCCAAACGCATCGTTAGAAACGGTTCCGGTAGCGGTAATTGTGCCCTTCTCGGCATCGCCTGCAACACGAATCTTACCATTCTCGGTGAAGAGGTGCGAGATAGATTGTCCACCCTGCAATATAATCTGAGCAAAGGTTGGAGTGTGCTTAACACGCTTGAAGTGGAATGTGTTGCCATTTACCAACTTTGCCGAGTCAACAATATTGCGTGAACCCCACTGGTCGGTCAAATATACATAACCGCCCTCGTTAAGGTTATCTACAGCACCTACGATTTCGCACTTGTAGGTGTTACAAGATGTGATGGCAGCAGCCATCATTACTACTGCAAAAAGCTTTTTCATAAAATAGATATGTTTATAAGATTTATTCCTCTTTCTTTGCCAACTCGGCCTCTAACTTCATCACGCGACGACGCAAGTCCGGCAACTCCTTGAATACGGCGAACGAACGGTGGTAGTTGATACCTGCCAATGCCGGAGAACCGAAACGGAGCTCGCCATCCGGTACATCCTTGTCGATACCGCTCTGAGCACCAATCTTCACGCGATTGCCGATGGTAACATGGTCGGCAATACCCACCTGACCCGCGATAAAGCAGTTTGAACCCACCTTTGAGGTGCCTGCAATACCTGTCTGCGACGACGAAACGGTGTTCTCGCCGATGATAACATTGTGGCCAATCTGGATAAGGTTGTCGAGCTTAACACCCTTGCGGATGATTGTCGAGTCGGTCTTTGCACGGTCGATACAGGTGTTTGCACCAATCTCGACATTATCCTCGATGATAACATTTCCAAGCTGCGGAATCTTATCGAAGCCACCCTCGGCATTTGGAGCAAAGCCAAAACCGTCAGCTCCGATAACCGAGCCTGCGTGGAGAATGCAGTTTGCGCCAATCGAGCAACCCTCATAGATTTTAACACCCGCATAGAGGGTAGTACCGTTGCCAACCTTTACATTGTCGCCCACATAACATTGCGGGTAGATCTTTGCGCCATCGCCAATAACTGCGCCATCCTCGATAACGGCAAAGTCGCCAATGTAGCAATCCTTGCCTACCTTTGCCTTCTTCGATACCGACGCCAACTTCGATACGCCCTTCTTCTTAGGCTTCATGGCGTTGTACATATCGAGCAGACGCAATACGCAGGCATTGACATTATCTACCTTGATAAGTGTAGCCTTTACCTCCTGCTTAGGCTCGAAGTTGCGATCAACAAGGACAATTGAGCACTCTGTAGTGTAGAGATATTGTTCAAAACGCGGATTTGACAAGTATGCCAAACCTCCCTTTTTGCCGCCCTCAATCGAGGATACGGTGTAGATTGAGGCGTTCTTGTCGCCAACAACTTCACCGGATAACAAACCGGCAATCATTTGTGCTGAAAATTCCATATTCAATTTGAGTTATTTAGTTATATTTTCTTTCGTCATCTCGAAGCGAAGTTCGCCACCCTTCATAATCTCGTTGTGAGTGATATAATTCCTATCGAGCTTCTCTCCATTGAGGTATACTGCCCGAACATACTTTGCCTTGTGGCTCAACCCCTCTGCCTTAACAGTGAAAGTTTTTCCGCCAACCAAGTTAAGTGTAACCTCCTTAATTTGTGGCGCTCCGAGAATATACTTGCAACTCACAGGGTCTACCGGATAGAATCCCATTGCTGAGAATATATACCACGCCGACATCTGTC
>JAFZDR010000053.1 GCA_017561105.1 Alistipes sp.
CTCATACGCTAAGCAGTTGGGTAAGCGATATACAGCCTCGGAGTTCCGCTCGATGCTCCTCTCGGCCACAAACGATATCGAGCCAACCCTCACAGGTTTGATTACTATTGTCTTCCAGGGCGGAGTAAAACAGACAGTAAACTACCCATCCTATAAAGGTAAGTTGGGTGCGGGTTATATTGATGCATATAAGCTCCTTTTGCAGGTTGACGGCACTCCATATGCGGTAGTTAAGACAAACGGCGGCGAGATTGACCTTGCTCCATTCTTTGGCGACGGAGTTTACAATGCGCAGTTGCAGAAGATTGATATTTCGGACGAGGATAAGGCCAATATCGGCTTGGGCGATTGCACCTATGATGCCGGAAAGCTGACTGTAAACTGTTCGAAGAGCGGCGTGGCAACCTTTAAGGTAACTCTGCTCGTTGGCGGCGGTTCGCTTGACAATAGCAACAGACCATACCCGACAGCCGTAACCAAGAGCTTTGTGGTGATGTCGAAGAGCAATGTAAGCGCAAATGGAGGTTGGTTGTAACGATACCAATTCGAGATAAATCATACTTGAGGGCGAAATACTGATAAGTTTTTCGCCCTCTTTGTTCCATTTTTATTTTGTTTTTATTATCTTTGTAGTGGTATGAACAAGGAGAGAGTTATATTTCTGACAAATGACGATAGCTATCGCAGCAAGGGATTTGCCGCGGCTATCGAGATTGCACGCAAGTTTGGCCGTGTTATTGCCATTGCTCCCGATGCTCCGCAGAGCGGAATGAGCCAGGCTATCACAATCTACAACCCGCTCTATCTGCGCAAGGTGCGCGAGGAGGAGGGCGTATTGGTCTATTCGCTCAACGGCACCCCTGTCGATTGTGTGAAGATGGCATTCGACCACTTCTTCCGTGATGAGAAGGTAGATTTGGTGATTTCGGGTATCAACCACGGCTCGAATGCGGCGGTAAATGTACTCTATTCAGGTACTATGGGTGCGGCTATCGAGGCGGCGTTCTACGATATTCCGAGCATCGGACTCTCGCTCACCGACCATAACCTCGATGCCGATTTCGAGGGAGCTGTGAAGTATGGCTCGAAGATTGTGGAGTCGGTGCTTAATGGCGATATCCCTACTCCGTTATGCCTGAATGTAAATGTGCCGAATATCCCTTGTTCCGAGATTAAGGGCATACGCCTTTCGCGCCAAACTCGCGGTTATTGGCGTGAAGAGTTCTATAAACGCACCGACCCTCATGGTCGCGACTACTTCTGGCTTACGGGCGCATTTTCGAATGCCGAGCCCGATGCCGAAGAGAGCGATGAGTGGGCATTGGCAAACGGCTATGTGGCTGTAGTGCCGATACAAGTAGATTTGACTGCCTACAAACAGATGGAGCAGTTGAAGAAAATCCTCTAAAACAAGTACCTTATGAAGATAGGTTTGGGTTTGACCATTACACTGATTATCACTGCGATAGTTCAGCTGTGTGCGATTGTCTATGCCGCCTATCTTGTTCGTCGTACGAAGTATAGCGTCATCTGGATACTCTGCATCGTAAGTTTTGCCATATCCATAGCTCAGCATATTGCGCTCCTCTTTTCGGGAGAGCGCTACGATATGAGCTACGAACTTTATGTGGTACTCGATGTGGCAATCTCGGCCTGCTTTGTTGTGGCGGTGCTGTTTGCCCATCAGCTGGTAAATCATATCGAGCATCTTACCTACGAGCGTTCGTTGTTCCGCAAGCGACTCCTCTCGGCGGTGCTCCGTACCGAGGAGCGTTCGCGCTCGAACTTTGCCAAGGAGCTGCACGACGGTATGGGACCGTTGCTCTCGTCGGCAAAGATGTCGCTTTCGGCTATCTCTACCGAAAATATGAGCGAGGAGCAGCAACAAATCCTGCAAAACAGTCGTTTTTTGATAGACGAGTCTATTCGCTCGGTGCGAGAGATTTCGAACAATATGTCGCCCCATATCCTGACTGATTTCGGTTTGGCGCAAGGTGTGCGCAACTTCGCATCGCGCATATCGCAACTCCATACCACCGATATAGAGTTCTCTACAAATATCGGTAAGGAGCGCTTCGATAACGATACGGAGGTGGTGTTGTATCGCGTTATATGCGAGCTTATAAACAACTCGTTGAAGCACTCGGGCTGCTCGAAGATCGAGATCTCGCTCATGTTGAACAAAACCACATTGTCGCTCGAATATCGCGACAATGGCTGTGGTTTCAATATGGAGGATGTAGGCCAGACGGGTATGGGTTTGTCAAATATCTTCTCGCGTATTGACACACTGAATGGCGAGATTAAGATTAAGAGCGACAAGGGCGGCGGAATGCGTGCGTCGGTACATATCGACACTGTACCTGCCGAGAATAAGTCTAAAAGGGAGAGAACAAAATGAGTAGAGAGATAAAAATAGCATTGGTTGATGACCACACCCTCTTTCGCAATGGTCTGCGCGGTCTTATTGACGGCAAGCGCAACTGTCGCGTAGTGGCTGAAGCGAGCGATGGCGCAAACTTTTTGGAAAATGAGGAGGCTATGGCTGCCGATGTGGTCTTTATGGATATAGCAATGCCTATTCTTTCGGGCGACAAGGCCACAACTATGGCGTTGGAGCGTAACCCTAACCTTAAAATTATCTGTCTTTCGATGTTTGGCGACGAGAAATACTACTCGCAGATGATTGAGGCGGGCGCAAAGGGCTTTTTGTTGAAGGATTCGCCCGTGGAGGAGGTCTTTTCGGCTATTGAGAGTGTGATGGCCGACGAGGAGTATATCTGCGACGAGGTTATGCAGGCCTTTTCGCGAGCTATGCAGCGCAAGGAGGAGAATGAACTGCTCTCCGAGCGCGAGATCGATGTTTTGCTCGGTATTTGCCGAGGATTATCGACGCAGGAGATTGCCGACAAACTCTTCTTGTCGAAGCGCACGGTCGATACTCATCGAGCCAACATCCTCGAAAAGACGGGCTCGAACAATACAGCAAGCCTTGTGGTCTACGCCATAAAGCACAACCTTGTTGAGATATAAATGATAGTGAGTAGAGAGAGTAACGAGTAGGGAGTAGTTGAAAGCGGAGAACTAATTTTCTATTTCTCTCGTCTTTCGTCTCTCGTCTTTCGTCTAAAAAGAACACAACCTTAAAATTATATATACTATGGATGTAAAAAAAATCATGCTCGACTTGGAGCGCAAGCATCCCGGCGAGAACGAGTACCTGCAAGCGGTACACGAGGTATTGGAGTCTATCGAGGAGGTCTATAATCAGCACCCCGAGTTCGAGAAGGCAAAGATTGTTGAGCGCATCGTTGAACCCGATCGTATCTTCACTTTCCGCGTAACCTGGGTTGATGATCGTGGCGAAATCCAGACTAACCTCGGCTATCGTATTCAGTTCAATAGCGCGATTGGCCCATACAAGGGAGGTATCCGCTTCCACAAGGCGGTGAACCCCTCTATGTTGAAGTTCCTCGGCTTTGAGCAGACATTCAAGAATGCCCTCACAACTCTCCCTATGGGTGGTGCAAAGGGTGGTTCGGACTTCGATCCTGTCGGCAAGAGCGACGCCGAGATTATGCGCTTCTGCCAGGCATTTATGCTTGAGTTATGGAACAATATTGGCCCTGATACCGATGTTCCTGCAGGTGATGTTGGCGTAGGAGGTCGCGAGATTGGCTATATGTACGGTATGTACAAGAAGTTGGCACGCGAGTACAATACAGGAGTTTTGACAGGTAAGGGACTCACATGGGGTGGCTCGCTTATTCGCCCTGAGGCTACAGGCTATGGCGCGTTGTACTTCGTAGAGCATATGCTCCACCGTGCCGGTAAGGAGCTCAAGGGCGCTACAATCGCCATTTCGGGCTTCGGAAATGTAGCTTGGGGAGCAGCGAAGAAGGCTACCGAGTTGGGTGCGAAGGTTATCGCAATTTCGGGTCCTGATGGCGTTATTCACAATCCTAACGGTATGACCGACGAGAAGATCGCCTACATGTTGCAGCTTCGCGCATCGAACCAGAATATCGTAGCTCCGTTTGCCGAGAAGTTCCCTGATGCAACCTTTGTTCCGGGTAAGAAGGCGTGGAGCGTGAAGTGTGATATCGCACTCCCTTGCGCATTCCAGAATGAGCTCACCGGCGACGATGCTGCCGAGTTGCTTGCAAATGGCACTTGGGCTGTAGCCGAGGTTTCGAATATGGGTTGTACCCCTGAGGCTATCGCAGCATTCCAGACTGCCCGCATCCTTTTTGCTCCGGGCAAGGCTGTAAATGCAGGTGGTGTGGCAACTTCGGGCTTGGAGATGACACAGAATGCAATGCATATCTCGTGGTCGGCAGCCGAGGTAGACGAGAAGTTGCACTATATCATGCAGTCTATCCACGAGGCTTGCGTTAAGGCGGGCACCGAGGGCGACTATATCAACTATGTTAAGGGTGCAAACATTGCTGGCTTCCTCAAGGTGGCACAGGCAATGCTCGAGCAGGGTATCGTATAAACGATATATGCCATAAAGAATAAGGCTGACCAATTGGTCAGCCTTATTTGTTAATGTTAAATTTACTCTTTGCGCTTCTCAATTTGGCGCTTAACAGCGTCGAGGGCTAAATCTACAGCCTCCTCGAATGTGCGAGCACGCTGCTCGCTGACAATATCTCCACCCGGAACATGCAGCGCTACAAGTGCCAATTTATTACCCTTCTCGCTGTCCTTATCCAACTTCAAAGTTACATCTACACCTGTCGAGTTTCCCTCAAATCTCTCCAATCTCGACATCTTCTTCTCCACAAATTCGATGAGCTGCTTGCTCGCATCGAACTTAACCGATTGAATTTTAACCTCCATAATACAAAAAATTTAAGGTTTAACATTTAAAATTGTTTCGGTTGCCTCTTTTTCCGTAAACCTTCGGAGTCGGAAATGCTCACATACGCCAAGTATGCTCTGCTTTCCTCCCTTGCTTTGCGAAAAAATAGCCTAACCGCC
>JAFZDR010000054.1 GCA_017561105.1 Alistipes sp.
ATTATGTTGCCAGGATTTGCGCTTAACGGCATTATTCGCCGTGTGCGTTCGATGACGATACTCCTGTCGTTGCTGCTTATTGTCGTGGGGCTGTTGCTTGTGGGTACGGTGCCTGATGTTCCGTTAATGACTCTGGGTGTGATACTTACGGGTATAGGCTATGGTATACTACAGCCGATTATTTACGATAAGACGGCTATTATTGCTCCTCCTGAGCTTGCAACAAAGGCGTTGTCGGTGGTTATGACGGTCAACTATGTGGCGGTTGTGGTATGTCCGTTTGTAGTCGATTTTGTGGCTAAGATAATGGGACAAAATCGTAGCACCTTCCCATTCGTTGCAAGTGCTGTGTGGGTGGCTATGGTGGCGTTGCTGTCGCTTATTTTGCGAAAAAGCTTTGTTTTAGGACTTGATGAGTCGTACTACAGTAACAATAAATAGAAATTTTTTCTATATTTGTAGCCCCAAGTGAGTAGAAATAAAATCCTTTGGATTTAATAGGAGCCGAAAAGGCCCTATCTGAAGGCTTTTTAGCTTAGGAGATAGCAATACATTTTATAAACCTCTTTAAATTTTTATTATGAAGAAGATCTTTAATTTAGTTCTTGCAGCATTTGTGCTTTTCAGTGCTGCATCGTGTGCCGGTACGCTTGGCGGCGATAACGGCGATGGTAATGGCGGTGGTTCGTCATCGCAGAGTTTTGTTGTAAGTGTATCTAACATCACCGCAACAAGTGCGACTGTTAGCGTAACACCTTCGAACGATGCGACCTATTACTTCGATATAATGGATAAGGCTACAGTTGATGGCTATAGCACTTTGTCGGAGTTTGCCGAGGCGTATATCGCCTACCTCAAGGAGTATGCAGTATCGAATGGTTACACCATTGCGGATATCCTCTCATCGGGCAATGACTCCTATACATTTGCAGATATAGATCCGGCTACAAGCTATTACGCTTTTGCAGTAGGTGTGAATGCTAATGGTGCAGTTACCTCGAATGTTACAGTTAAGGCGTTCACTACTTTGAACAGCGGCTCAGGCAGCGGTGTGACATCTAATAATACCTTCTCGGTGGATGTGACAAATGTCACTGCAACAGGTGCAACAATTAGTGTAACCCCTTCAAACAACGATACATACTATTTCGACCTCGTGGAGAAGGAGGTATATGATCAGTTCCCTAATGGTGCGACATTTGCAGCTGAGTACATCGCTTATCTCAAGGAGTATTTCGAGTCGTATGGTTATACCATGGCTGACCTCCTTTCGTCTGGTAGCGACAGCTATACATACGAGGGTGATAATGCACTCACCCCTGCTACTAACTATGTTGCATTCGCAGTTGGAGTTTCTACTGCTGGAGATGTTACTACCAATATCACTCTTAAGGAGTTTGCAACATTGAGCAGCGGCTCAGGCAGCGGCGGTAGCGGTGCAACTTCGCAGAATACCTTCGCAATTTCGGTTTCGGGTGTAACTTCGACCTCAGCTACAGTTAGCGTAACCCCTTCGAATAGCGATACATACTATTTCGATGTATATCCGAAGGATGTTGCCGATCAGAATGGCGGCTTGGATGCTTTGGCTGTCGATTTGGTTGTATATCTTAAGGAGTTGTACGAGTCGTATGGCTACACTCTTGCGAATGCACTCTCGTCGGGCGCTGATGGTTACACATATGAGGGTGAGTCTGCCCTTGATCCTGGCACAACCTACTATGCATTTGCGTTTGGTGTAGATAGCGATGGTAATGTGACTACAGGCGTAACATCACAGACCTTTACAACCGAGGCTTCGGGTTCGACAGGTGGTGGCACCACTATAGGCGACAAGAACATCAACAATCTCGTCGAGGGTGGTTGTACAAATTATGGCGATTTCTACGAGGTGGGCGCAACTAACTATTGGATTGATCTCTACACTGCCGATTATAGCGAGGCTTTGATTCTTGAGGTTCAGGCTGCAGCTTCAGCGACATCGTGCGTAGGTACATACCCATTCGGTTTGACATTCGAGGCAGGCTCGGCTATCTCGGGCTTCATCTATGATAACTACCTCTACGGTTCGTATTGGGCAGCTATTTCGAGCAGTGGCAGCGTAAGCGAGTATGCTATGATTAACGGTGGTAGCGTATCTATCAGTAAGGATGGTAATAACTATGTTATTGCGCTTGATGCAACCACTGAGGATGGCTCTACTATTACAGCATCGTACAACGGTGAGTTGGTTGAGAGCTCGGAGACACTTTCATTGAAGTCGAACGCTTCAAAGCGTAAGAGCTTCCGCATCACAAGTGTTAATTCGTTCAAGAAGTTGGGCGACAAGAATATTATGCTCAAGCCTATCTCGAAGAAACTTGTTTCGACTCCTGCAGTAGCACCTGTAATGTCGGTTAAGAAGTTTGCGAACCTCGAGGCTAAGGCTCCAAAGCTCACTGTATACAAGGCTTTCGTTAAGTAAAAACTAAACTTTAAAGCGGATAAAGGAGTGCCCAAGTATTTGGGTGCTCCTTTCTGTTTAATGGTGCGGAATAACTAAAAAAAACGATGGCTGCACCTTTGATATAACAACTAATTTTTCTATCTTTGTAGTCGTGAAGAGCATAGTTGAGATATTTTCGGAACTTGGCGCACGCCTTGCGGAGTTTGGCTCCGACGATGCATCGCGCTCGGTTATGACGCGTGCAGTGGCTGAGAATGAGTGGTTTTCGGCCGGCGATATTCGCTATGCGGTTGAGGCTGTGCGTCGCGAAATGCTCGATGCTGAAAAGATCGAAAAATGGCTCTCTCACTACCCTTCTGCTGGTCATGGTATGCCAAAGCGTGTGGCGATAATCATGGCGGGAAATATCCCGTTAGTGGGCTTTTTCGACCTTATGTGTGTGCTTGCAAACGGCGATATCCCTTGTGTTAAGCCATCGAGTAAGGACCGCGTTTTGGAGGAGTATATCGAATATCAACTTCTCGATATTGAACCTTCTCTGCGTATCGAAAAATATGAGGAAGGCGGAGATTATGACGCTGTTATTGCGACAGGCGGTGATAGCGCAAACCTCTATTTCCGTACCGCATTTGAGTCTGTTCCGTGCCTTCTGCGAGGTAGCCGCCATTCGGTTGCGGTGCTGTCGGGCAGGGAGAAGAGGGATGATTTTGCCCGCCTTGCAGATGATATATTCTGCCATTCGGGTTTAGGATGCCGCAATGTGTCGCTTATATTCGCACCTAAGGGCTTTAAACCTCAGTTGGCAGTGCGCAAGATGTGCCGCGCCTACCACAATAACTACTTGCAGTGCAGAGCGTTACTTACGATGCAGGGCGCGAAGTTCGAGGATTTGGGCGAGGCTGTGCTTGTGCGTTCGAAGGTTGCGGAGTTTCCACGCTTTTTAAGCCAGATAAATGTCGTTGAGTATTCATCGATGGAGGATGTCCGACAGTGGCTTGCTGGGCAGGATGAAGCGTTGCAGTGTGTTGTGAGCGATATTGAGGGCGCTCATTCTCGCCAGGTGCCGTTAGGAAAGGCGCAGCAACCTTCC
>JAFZDR010000055.1 GCA_017561105.1 Alistipes sp.
CCAGCGTAAATTCACACCGGATGGCACAGGCGTAAATGTTATCAACAAGGGCGACTGTAAGGTATTGAGCAAGAGCTCAAAGCGTATTGTTGTAGGTGGTGTTGTAGGTATTTCGACCGTTGCAGTAACCGTTCCACTCGAGAACTACGGAAATATCACTTGTAGAGGTACATACGACGCTTCAACAACAAGCGGTATCGGCGGTATTATCGGTAGCTTGAACAGCGGCAAGACAACCCTCGATGGCGGTATTTGCTACTGCGAGATTGAGGCAACAGGCTTTGAATGTGTAGGTTTCGGAACAGGCTATGCTCGTACCGACACCCACAAGATGACAAACTGCAAGTTCGGTGGTTCACTCGTTAAGGTCGAGCGCGATGAGGAGGATGAGTCTGAAACAGTGAAGAGAACCAATCTCTCTGCCGATAACTACTTCGAATATATCTATAGCGAGGCTATCGACAAGGCGACTGCAGAGGCTGACGCTTGCTCATTCTTGGCGTCGAATCCAAACATCCAATAACCCTTAAAAACAGTTACGATTATGAGAAATTACACAAAACCACAATTTGAGATTTATGAGGTCGTAGCCGAAAAGGGTTATGGCGACAGCGTGCTCCTTCCTGGTTTTGGAAGTGAGAACGACGAGTTAGTTTACTAATTAGCTTTTAGCCATTGGCCATTAGCCATTAGCCGAAAATAGAGAATCGGGCGAGGAAACTTGCCCGATTTCTTTGTTTCTTCACAAAAAAATTATTAAATTTGCAATAACAGAACAAACCAAAAAAACTAAACTATATGAAAAATTTAACAAAAATTTTCGTGGCGGTTGCCGTGTTGTTCGCAGGCTTTGCGTGTACAACCGATACAACCGAGGAGCTCGGCCTTCAGGTGAATGGCGCAGCTCAGACTGAAATTGTACTCTCATTGGAGGAGTCGCGTACCCAGCTCGGTGAGAAGGTAGACGGCGTCTATCCGCTCTATTGGAGTGAGGGCGACAAGATTGCTGTAAATGGCGTGGCATCGGCAGAGGTTTCGGCCGACTATGTCGGAGCAGCAGCGGCTAAGTTCGTAGTTAGCGGCGTCACTCATCCTTACCACATCGTCTACCCTGCTCCTGCCGAGGGCGTTGCAGCGGTAGCTGAGGGTTGCTATCCGGTTGTCTTCCCTGCAACCCAGAGCTATGTAGCAGGCAATATCGACGGCAATGCAGCCGTAATGTACGGCTACGCCGAGGAGGGCACAACTCCAACCTTGACACACTTGACAGGCGTACTTCGCTTTGCGGTTAAGGGCCAAGTTACTCTTGCAAGCCTTACCGTAACTTCGGAGAGCGGAGCTCTCGCAGGTAGTTTCGATGTAAACTGTGCAACAGGCGTTTTGACCGCTCAGGAGGGTTCGACTTCGGGCACCGTTTCGATGTCGTTTGGCGAAGGTTTGACTCTCGGCGCAGAGGCAACACCTATCTATGTAGCCGTTCCTGCCGGCCAGTATGGCACAATTCAGTGCACTCTAACAACCACCGAAGGCAAGAAGATGGTTGTATCATTCGACTCTTCGGCTAAGCCTATCACAGCGGGCAAGGTGCGCGAGTTCTCGGAGTTTGTATATGCTGAGACCGTGGAGAAGGTTACCGAGATTGACAGCAAGGAGGCCCTTATTGCCTTCGCGGCAGCACCGACAACTTCGGCAGTTGTTACCGCAACTATCGATATGAGCGGTTACGACTGGAGCTCAATCGAGGGTTACGAGTCATTCACATTCGACGGTGGTAAGGACAAGGGCTACGAGATTAAGGGCTTGTCGGCTCCTCTCTTCGGTACTACTGCGGCTACCATCAAGAACTTGAAACTCACAGGCGTGGCTATCACCGAAACCACCTATGGCCGCACCGGAGCAATCGCCCGTATGTTGCAGAACGGAACTCTGAACGATTGCTACGCTGAGGGAACATTGTTGATGAACAACACCGTTTACAACGAGACACTCGTAGATGACTACTCGAACATCAACATCGGAGGACTTGTAGGTCACTCGGTTGGCGGCACATTCAAGGATTGCTACAACAAGGTTGCCATCACTGTAACTTCGGTATGTTTGCCGAGCTCTACAAATAAGTACCCTACCAGTGTCGGCGGCATCGTAGGCCTTGCGCTGACATCGAGCGCATTCGAGAACTGTACAAACGATGCGAAGATTCTCTACAATGGTACTTCTGGTCCTGCAGCTGCAACCTACCTCAGCGGTATTATCGGCCGTATCAAGGTTAATCACGACACATCGCTCCTGAAGAACTTGACAAACACTGCAAATGGAGTTATCGAGTTCCCTAAGGATGCAGTTTGCGGCGGTTCGCTCTATATGCGTGGTTGTGTGGGTGTAATCTATGATGGTCAGGTAGCTGTCGAGGATATCACCAACAGAGCCGATTTGAAGTTCTACGGCACTGCCAATGGCGATATTCTCAGTATGGCGGGCGTTGGCGGTAACCTCGGTGCAGGCCTTAACAACGAAGCTTACCGACTCAACAACTACGGCAACATCTACGCTTGCGGTAGCGCACCTAATGCGACAGAACCTATGCGAATTGGTGGTGTTGTAACGGAGACAGCCGGTGCTGTAACCCACAAGATTCACGATTGCCACAACTACGGCAATATCACCGTTAGCGTACAGCAGAAGGATGGCATAAGTGCTTATATCGGCGGTCTTATGGCAAGCCATACAAACGGAGTGCTCGCCTTGAATGAATGCGTTAATGAAGGTAGCGTAACCGTAGAGACAACTGCAAGCAACTACAATGTACCTGAAATAGCGGGAATGGTAGGATATGTTACTAAATCGTATGATTGTACCGATTGCGAGAATAAGGGCGATGTTACTTTCAAAGCTACGTCTAAGGGCAACACTTGTATTGGAGGATACTTTGCCGTTACGGATATCGCGAGTGGCAACGACGATTCGAAATTGACAAACTGCGTTAACTCGGGCAATGTCACACACTCGGGAACGGTAGGAAACAACCTCTTTATGGGCGGATTTATCAGCTACATTCCTAACGATCCACCTCTACGCGAGTGGGTAAATTGCGAGAATAAGGGTCACATCAAGATTGAGGCTAACGTGCCTGGTAGCGCACGTGCGGGAGGTTTTGTCGGCGGAACTTACTCATCGTTGAAGTTCACCTCTTGTACAAACTCAGGCGCTGTAACCTGCGCTTCACTCGTTAAGGACGATAGCGACGCCAAGACCTTGGCTGCAGGCTTCGTAGGTGATAGCGAGAAGGGAACTCCAACTGCAACCTTCACCGCAGCAGACGAGTCGAAGGGCATCAAGCCTTGTAAGAATACCGGAACTATCACTATCACAGGAAACTTGAACCAGTATGCTCGCGTTTCCGGCATCGGAAACCTCGACCACACCGACGGTGGAATTATAGGAAACGACCTTATCAACGAGGGACAGATTGTTGCCAAGAATATGAGCGGTAAGGGCTACATCCAGATTGGCGGTGTTACAGCTTGCCACATCAAGGGCTCAAAGTGGGTAAATGCAATGAACAAGGGCAACATCCTCATCGAAAACGTCAATGCCGGATACATCATTGCCGGCGGTATCTCGGGTCACTCGGCAAGTGGTTCGATTGCTCAGGGTAAGATCGTGAACATCGGTGATATCACCGTTCAAGGTTGTACTTTCACAACCCCTGCAAGCGTAAGAGTGGGTGGACTTGTAGCATCTCCTTATGTCGCTATAGCAGACGCAATATGTCACTGCACAATCATGGCTGAGGGCTTGGCGGGACACGTCGGAATGTTGTTTGGCGGAGTTCGCAGCGCAGACTACCCTATTACAAACGCGAAGGTCGGTGGCGTAGTTGCAGTAGAGCGCGATCCTGAGGATGAGTCTTGGAAGAAGAAGACTCTCACCAAAGATAACTATTTCAACTACCTCTACTCTGCCGGCGAAGCAACCGATTGGACCGGCACCGACAACTACGACGGTTGTACATTCCTCTCGGAGAAGCCAACATACTAATAACCCTAAAATAAGTTACGATTATGAGAAATTACACAAAACCACAGTTTGAGATTTATGAGGTCGTAGCCGAAAAGGGTTATAGCGACAGCGTGCTCCTTCCTGGTTTTGGAAGTGAGAACGACGAATTGGTTTACTAATTAGCTTTTAGCTAAATATAAGAGAGTCGGGCGAGTTATTTCGCCCGACTTTTTTTGCTATTTCGGCTGCGCATATTTGATTTTTAATAATTATTCACTAACTTTGTGGGTAATATGATGAAATCATAACAATCTAAAAACTAAACAATATGAAAAACTTTACAAGACTTTTTGTGGCGGTTGCTATATTGTTCGCAGGCTTTGCTTGTACAACAGATGTAACCGATGACCTCGGCGTTCAGGTGAATGGCGCGGGTCAGACAACACTCACTCTCTCGTTGGAGGAGTCGCGTACTCAGCTCGGCGAGGCAGTGAATGGCCTCTATCCCGTAGCTTGGAGTGCAGACGATGCAATTTCGGTTAATGGCGTTAAGTCAGGCTCGATTGTTATCAGCGAGAACGCATCGGTTGCAACATTTGCATTCGACGGCGTGTTGAACTACCCTTACGCAGTGGCATATCCTGCTACTGTTGAGGGCCAGGTGCTGTTTGCTGACCAGCAGAGCCACACCGAGGGCACATTTGCCAATGGCGCAGCTGCAATGTACGGCTACGCTGAGGCAGAGGGCGGTATGGCATTGAAGCACCTCACAGGCGTATTGAAGATTGGCATTACAGGTGACAAAACCTTGACTTTCGCTCAGATTTCTAATGTAAATCGTCTTCCTATCGCAGGCGCATTCAATCTCGATTTCGCTGAGGGCGAGCTTGCTCCGACTTCGGCATCGAAGGAGGTTATCAGTTACTCGTTTGGTGATGGCGTTCAGCTCTCGAACGAGCCAATCTACATCCATGTAGCAGTTCCTGCAGGCGTTTATGGCGAGTTGTATGTTACATTGTACGACACCGAGGGCGGTGTGATGTATGCAACCGTTAAGGCTAACGACGAGAAGCCTCTCAAGGCTGGTGCAGTGCGTGAGTTTAGCAATTCGATTGCTTATACTCCACACTCGTCATTGTTCGTTATCCGCGACAAGGAGACTTTGCGTGCATTTGCAGAGGTGGCTCCTGGATCGACTCAGGATGCACTCTTTGTTGCCGATGTAGATATGACAGGCGAGACTTGGACTCCAATCGAGAACTACTTGGGTACATTGAATGGTAATGGTTACGCTATCAAGGGTATGACAGCACCTTTGTTCGGTAAGGCTTTCTGCTCAATCAAGGGTTTGCACTTGGTAGATGTAAATATCGAGGAGACAGCCGATCCTGCAGTTGGCGCTCTCGCACGCACACTCTCGGGAGGTGGCTACCAGAATGGATTTATTGATGTTTTCCCTTCTGTTGAAAACTGCTCTGTAACTGGTAGCGTTGTATTGAACAATGCCACAACTTATGTGAAAAATAGTTCGTATAATGATTATGGCCAGACTGTAGCAGCAGGTCTGGTAGGCCGTGCATACGGTGTGACATTCCGCGACTGCGTGAACAAGGCGCGAGTTGAGGTTAAGCAGTGCTTCCCTGCGGGACACACTACATCGTTGTATCCGTCTGTAGGTGGCATCATCGGCTATTTGAGCTATACAAACCACACCGCAAGCGGCACAGATGTAGCGATCATATCGAACTTGTACAACTTGAAGAACTATGGTGATGTCAGCCTTGCAGGTGTAGAGTACACAGGCGAGTTAACCGTAAGCAAATACTCTTCGATGAAGCCTTATATTGGCGGTATCGTAGGTTGCTCGCACGCTGGTAATGGCGATTGCGAGGTGCGCAATATGACCAACTATGGCGATGTATGGCTCACAGGTAAGTTGGGTAATGGTTGCTCTTTGTCGGGTACATTTGGTTATGTAAAGACTTTGAAGGGCTCGCACTTCTATAACCACGGTAATGTTTATGCTAAGAATGCAGAGTTCCGTTACCTCTATGTTGGTGCCGGTGTTGGTTATTGTGGCGACACAACCGCTTTGGACAGTGTACACAACTACGGTAATGTTACTATTGACGAGACCGTAACTTGTGGTTCGATTATTTGCGGTGGTTTGATCGGTTATCAGGGCTCGGGCTTTGCAGCTGCTGATGCAGGTCATAGCATTATCAGTAACAGCTCGAACAGTGGTGCTATTACCGTATCGTGCGAGGATCTCGCAGCAGATCTCCACGACGGATCAGCGCTCTACTACCGTGTCGGTGGTCTTTCGGGTTGGACACAGCACTATATCGTAAATTGCAACAACCTCAAGAGCGGTACCGTAACTTGTACAGGCTCGATTCACAACTACGATACATCGAACTACTCGGTTTGTGTTGCAGGTTTGGTAGGCTACAAGACCGTAAATGCAATCGACAATTCGCGCAACGATGCCGATGTTATTTGCCACCTCGATATGACTAAGGGTGCTGATGGCACAGTTAAGGATAAGGCTTATAGCGGAACTACCGTTCGTCTCAATATCGGTGGAATCTGCGGTTACACCAACCTCCCTTGCCGCGAGGTTACAAACAATGGTAAGATTGAGTGGAGTGGCGACGCAGCAGGTCAGTTGCGTATCGGTGGTGTATATGCACAGGGTAATACCGTAAGCGCAAACCTTCCTCAGTTCGAGAAGTGCGTAAACAACGGAGAGGTTGTGATTAAGAGCGGCTCGAAGATTGGTGATCAGTTGATGATTGGTGGAGTAGCCGCATTCATGCATAAGAACACCGACTGTACAAATAACGGTGCAGTAACTATCGAGGATAATGTTTCGTGGTCGGCAACTTATGCATATATCGGAGGTGCAGCAGGTTACACTTGCGGCACAACCACAAACTTGGTAAACAACGCTCCGCTTACAATCGGTAAGGGTTGCTCGATGGGTACAGCTACTCATAACTATATTGGTGGTACTCTCGGACAGCTCTACGCTGACAAGGCTATCGGCCTCGAGAATACCGCAAAGGGCGTTATCACTATTGGCGAGTCGGACTTTACAGGATATGTCCTCCTCGGTGGCTGTATGGGTACAGCTCCTTCGGTTAAGACCGATGGTAAGACAACTCTCAACGAGAGCATTACCAACTGCCGCAACTATGGTGCTATCAATTACTACGCAACTCACTCAAAGTCGTTGACTCACTATATCGGCGGTTGCTTGGGTTATATCTATGAGGTGAGCGTTAGTGGTAAGCTTATTTCGCCTTCAACAACCGACATCTTCAACTACGGCCCTATCAGGGTTGAGAGTAGTAATTTGTACGATGTGAAAGTTGGTGGAGTATCTACATTTCTTGGTGGCCTATCGAACAATATCGTAAACCACGAAACTGGTACAATTTATGTTAATTCTACCACTCGTCGCCATTTGCATTTTGCAGGTGTATCTTGTATTATCAAGGATACTGCAAACGATATTTACAACTATGGAGATGTTACTATCGAGGGAAAGGTTGGCCATAC